>JALWTH010000016.1 GCA_027082975.1 Paracoccaceae bacterium
GGTCAGCGCGCGGCCACCGGGTCCGCGCGCTGACCCGGCGCCCGGCAGACCTCCCCGGCGCCGAGCCGCTCACCTGCGACCTCGCCGTGCCCGGCCCCACGCTCGGCAAGGCGCTCGCCGACAGCGACGCGGTGCTGCACCTCGCCGCCAGTCTCACCGGCGACGATGCCATGCACGCGCGCGACACGCTCGCGGCCACCCGCGCGCTCTATGCGGCCCTGCCGCCGGGCCTGCCGGTGGTGCTCGCGGGCTCCATGGCCGTCTATGCCGGGCGCGCCGGGGTGATCGACGAGGCAAGCCCGCTCGAGCCGGACCCGGCCGGGCGCGACGCCTATGCCCGCGCCAAGCTCGCCCAGGAAGAGATCGCCCGCGCCCACCCGGCCAACCCGACCACGATCCTGCGCATCGGCGCGCTGACCGCGCCGGGGCGCGAATGGAACGCCCATCTGGGCCTGCGCCTCGGCCCCGTCCTGCTGCGCCTCGCCGGGCCCGGCGCCCTGCCGCTGGTGCGTACCGAGGATGCCGCCCTGGCCCTGATCCGCGCCGCCGAGCAGGCACCGAGCATGCAGATTCTCAACATTATCGGCGACAATCTCCCTTCAGCGGCGCAATATCTTGCACGAATCGCACAAAAGCCGCTTCTGACCCTGCCGCTTTCCTGGCGCGCGCTCCTGCCCCTTGCCACGCTTGCCCGCGCCCTGCCCCTGCCCGTGCCCGGCCTCCTGCGCCCGGCGACCCTGCGCTACCGCTTCGCCCCGCGCGCCTACCCGAACAGGCGCGCCAAACGGGCGCTGGGCCTCGCCGCCATCGGCTGGGAGGCAGGCCCATGACCCGCTCTGCAACCCGCCCCGTCGCCTATCTCACCGGCCAGTATCCGCGCGCCACCGATACCTTCATCCAGCGCGAAGTCGCCGCCCTGCGTGCCCTCGGCCTCGCGGTCGAGACCTGCTCGATCCGCCGCACCGGGGCGGAGCACCTGGTCGGCCCGGAGCAGTGCGAGGAGGCGGCGCGGACCTTCCACATCCTCGAAGCGGCGCGCAATCCGCTGCGCCTCGCCGCCGCCCATCTGTCGGCGCTGGCCCGCGCCCCGCGCCGCTATCTCGCGGCCCTGGCGCTCGCCCTGCGCACCGCGCCGCCGGGGCTGAAAGGCGCGCTCTATCAGGCCTTCTACTTCGCCGAGGCCGGCGTGCTTGCCGCCCATCTGCGCCGCATCCGCGCGCGCCATCTGCACAACCACATCGCCGAAGCCGCCGGCACCGTGGCCATGCTGGCGGCGCGCATGGCGGGCATCCCGTTCAGCTTCACCCTGCACGGGCCGGGCATCTTCATGGCCCCGGCCTGGTGGCGGCTCGACGAAAAGATCCGCCGCGCCCGCTTCGTCGCCTGCATCAGCCATTTCGCCCGCGCCCAGGCGATGCTGCTGAGCGCGCCGGAGGACTGGGACAAGCTCCATATCGTCCATTGCGGGGTGGACCCGGCGCGTTACCGGGCGCCCGAGCCCCCCCCGCAAAAGCGCCTGCTCTTCGTCGGCCGGCTGGCGGCGGTCAAGGGCGTGCCGGTGCTGCTCGAGGCGCTGGCGGCGCTGCGTGAGCGCCACCCGGAGATGCGCCTGACGCTGGTCGGCGACGGTCCCGAGCGCGGGGCGCTGGAAGCGGCGGCGCGCAACCTTGGGTTGCAGGAGCGCACCGCCTTCCTCGGCTATCTCTCGCAGGAGGCGGTGGCCGAACAGCTTGCGCGCCACGATCTCTTCGTCCTGCCCTCCTTTGGCGAGGGCGTGCCGGTGGTGCTGATGGAGGCCATGGCCGCGCGCCTGCCGGTGATCGCCACCGCCGTGGGCGGCGTGGGCGAGCTGGTCGATCCCGGCTGCGGCCTGCTGGTGCCGCCGGGCGACAGCGAAGCGCTGGCCCGCGCCATCGACGCGCTGCTGCGCGACCCGGCGCGCGGGCACGCGCTCGGCGAAGCGGGGGCGGCGAAGGTGGCGGCGCATTTCGACAGCCGCAGGGAGGCCGCCCGCCTTGCCCGCCTGCTGGGGCCGGAGGCGCGCCCATGAGCCGGCTCGCCGTCATCGCCATCGGCCGCAACGAGGGCGCGCGGCTCGCGCGCTGCCTCGCTTCGCTCGCCGGCACCGAAAAGCTGATCTACGTGGACAGCGGCTCGCGCGACGATTCCGTCTCCCTTGCCCGCGCCGCCGGCGCCCATGTGGTCGAGCTGGACCCGGCCCGCCCCTTCACCGCCGCGCGCGCGCGAAGCGAGGGCTTCGAGGCGCTGGAGCGGCTGGGGGGGGCGGAATATGTGTTTTTCGTCGATGGGGATTGCGAGGTGGTGGCGGGCTTTGCCGAGGAAAGCGTGGCCGCGCTTGATGCCGATCCGGCGCTGGGGCTGGTCACCGGCTGGCGCGCCGAGATCGACCCGGGCGCGTCGATCTACAATGCGCTGTGCGACTTCGAGTGGCACCGCCCGGCGGGCGAGATCGTCACCTGCGGCGGCGACATGGTGGTGCGCGCCGAGGCCTGTCGGCAGGCCGGGGGGTTCGATCCGCAGGTGATCGCCGCGGAGGATGACGAATTCTGCCTGCGGCTGGGCAAGGCGGGCTGGAAGCTCCGGCGCCTGCCGATCCCCATGACCCGCCATGACGCGGCGATGACGCGCTTTTCGCAATGGTGGCGCCGGGCGGTGCGCTCGGGCCACGGCTTTGCCCAGGTCGGCGCGCTGCACCCGGAGTTTTTCCGCGCCGAGCGCCGGCGGGTCTGGCTCTACGGGCTCGCCCTGCCGCTGGCATTGCTGGCCGGGCTGCTCTGGTCCGGCTGGCTGGCGCTGGGAGTGCTGGCGCTCTATGGGGCTTCCTACCTGCGCAGTGCCTGGGGGCTCTGGCGCGCGGGGCTTGGGGGGCGGATGGCCGCACACCAGGCCCTGTTTCTGAGCCTCTCGAAATTTCCCAATCTTATCGGCATGTTGACCTATTACTGGCGCAGGGCGCGGGCAATGGACATGCGCATCATCGAATACAAGTGAGGCAAGCATGAGCAATGATCCGATCCGCGTGGGGCTTGTGGGGGCGGGCTATATCTCGACCTGGCACGCAGATGCGCTGCGCGCGACGCCGGGGGTGGAAGCGGCGGCGGTGGTGGACCCGTCGCCGGCGGCCGCGCGGGGGCTGGCCGAGGCGCTGGGGGTGCCGGCCTTTGGCAGCGTCGCCGAGATGCTCGCGGCCGGAGTCGCCGACAGCGCCCATATCCTGACCCAGCCGCATCTGCACGCGCCGCTGGCGATCGAGTGCCTCGAGGGGGGCTTGCATGTGCTGGTGGAAAAGCCCTTTGCCCCCACCGGCAAGGAGGCGCGCGCCATGCTGGCGGCGGCTGAGAGGGCCGGGCGGGTGCTCGGGGTCAGCCACAATTTCCTCGCCCTGCCCGCCCATGAGCGGCTCAGGCGGCTGCTGGCGGAGGGCGCGCTGGGGCGGATATCCTCGGCGGAGGTGCACTGGCACCTGCCGCTCGCCCCGCTGCGCTCGGGGCCGTTCGGGCTGTGGCTCCTGCGCGAGCGGCGCAACCTGCTGCTGGAGCTTGGGCCGCATCTGTTTGCCTTTGCGCGCGATCTGTTCGGCGAGATCGAGGTGCTGGCGGTGGAGACCGGCCACGACATCGCCCTGCCCGGCGACGGGCCGGTGCTGCCGCAGAGCTGGCGTATCCTTGCGCGCGCGGGCGGGGTGGAGGTGACCTTTCTGCTCTCGACGGTGGAGGTAACCGACGACCGCGCGCTGGTGGTGCGCGGCTCGAGCGGGCGGGCGCGGCTCGATTATGCGGCCGACACCCTGGTGGTCGCGCGCGAAAACAGCCTCGACCTGGTGGCCAATCCGCTGCTGCGCGCGCTTTCGCTGGCCGGCCAGCACCTGCGCGAAGGCGTGGTCAATGCCGCGCGGCAAATCGCTTCGCTCAACCGCCGCTCACCCTACGGGCTGAGTTTCCTCAACACCATGCGCGGCTTTTACGGCGCCATCGCCGCGGGCGCGCCCGACGGGCGCTTTTCGGCCGAGGCGGGATGCGCGGTGATCGAGGCGATCGAGGCGGCGCTGGAGCGGCTGCCGGAAGCCCCCGCGCCGGCGAAGAAACGCCGCCGCCGCAAGCCGGACCCCTCGGCGGTGGTGATCGGCGGCACCGGCTTCATCGGCCAGCACCTGGTGCGTGGCCTGGTGGCGGCGGGGCGCGATGTGCGGGTGCTCTCGCGCGGCGCCTTCGGCCCCTTTGGCGACCTCCCGGACCGGGTCGAGACCGTGGCCGTAAGTCTCGCCGACGAGGCCGCCCTGCGCGAGGCCATGGAGGGGGTGGAGCTGGTCTACAACCTCGCCAAATCCATGGACAAGACCTGGGAAGCGGCGCTCAGGAACGACGTCGCCACCGCCGAGCGCATCGCCCGCGCGGCGCTTTCCGCCGGGGTCGGGCGGCTGATCTATACCGGCACCATCGCCAGTTACGACATGTCGGACCCGCGCGCCCGGATCACCGAGGCGACGGGCTTTGGCGAGGACATGGAGGGCCGCAACATCTATGCCCGCTCCAAGGCCGAATGCGAGCGCCGGCTGCTGCGGATGCACCGCGAGGCGGGCCTGCCGCTGAGCATCGCCCGGCCCGGCATCGTGCTGGGCCGATACGGACCCTTGCAGCATTGGGGGATCGGCCGCTGGCACGGGGCGGGCGCGGTGCGGCTGTGGGGCAACGGGCGCCATATCCTGCCTTTCGTGCTGATCGACGACGTGGTGGACGGCCTCATCCGCATGGGCACGCAGGCGGCGGCGCTGGGCGAGAGCTTCAACCTCGTGGGCGAGCCGATCTGGAGCGCGCGGGATTATTTCGACGCGATCCATGCGGTCTGGGGGGCGCGGATCCGGGTCAGCACCGGCCACATGCTGGGCTTCTGGGCCGCCGATCAGGTGAAATATGCGCTCAAGAAATACGCCCTGCGCAGGGCCGGGGCGATCCGGCCTTCGCTCGCCGACTGGAAGAGCCGCGCCCATTATGCGCGCTTCGACAACAGCCGGCCCAAGCGCCTGCTGGGCTGGCGACCGGAGGCGGATGAGGCCGAATTCCGCCGCCGCGCGGTGGAGGAGGTGGACCTGTTTGGCTTCTGAGGCGCGCAATCCGCGCCGCGCCTCCCTATTTTTGCCAGAATTTCATGGTTAAAGGGCGCGAGGCAGCAAGAGGCATGTGGCCATGACCAGCCCCGAGACAGAGCAGATGTGGCGCGCCCTGGGCCGCTTTGCGATCGACCCGCGCCATCTGCGCGCCCAGCGGGTGATCACCGCTTCGCGCGACGATCCGGCCCATACCGCCTTTGACGTGCTGCGCACGCGCCTGCTGCAGCCGATGCGGGAGCGCGGCTGGCGGCGCATCGCCATCACCTCGCCCACGCCCGATTGCGGCAAGACCTTCACCGCCGCCAACCTGGCCCTGACCCTCAGCCGGATCGACAATTTCCGCACCGTGCTGATGGACATGGACCTGCGCAAATCCTCGCTGCACCGGGTGCTGGGGGTGCGCGATCCGGGCTCGATGGGCGATTATCTGCGCGGGCTGGTGGCGACCGAAGCGCATTTTCGCGTGCCCGAAAGGAACCGCCTCCATATCGGCGACAACCTGGCCGTGGCCTTCAACGGCAGGCGCGAGGATTTCGCCTCGGAGCTGATGCAGGACCCGCTGACCGAGGAGGTGCTGGAGCAGATGGAAGAGGACCTGGCGCCGGATATCGTGCTGTTCGACCTGCCGCCGGTCCTGACCAATGACGACGTGATCGCCTTTCGCGCCCAATACGACGCGGTGCTGGTGGTGGCGGCCGGAGGCGCGACGCGGGCCGAAGAGCTGCGCCTGGTGGAGCGGCAGCTGGGCGAGGACAAGCCGATCCTGGGCGTGGTGCTGAACAGGGCCGAGGGATCGACCCTGCACAATTCCTATTACTGAGCCCGGTCGGTGATGCGCCCCGCGGGGGGCGGCGCCTGTCCCGTGCCTGGCTGGCCGCGCAGCGTCCGTGCCGCGCGGCGAAATCTCCCGAGGGTTCTCTTCCTCACGCTTTCTCACGCTTCCTCACGCTTTCATGCGTCTGGGGCGGTGGAGGCGATTTTTCTGCGAAAAATCGGGCCTCCGGCGGGAGTATTTTGCGGAAAGATGAAAGGGGGGCGCCGGTCAGCGGATCAGGGCGCCGATGACGCGGGTGAAGGCGCGGGGGATGTCTTCGAGCGTGTAGCCGCCGGGCTGCTGGCTGACCGCGAGCGCCACCAGCCCGCCGCCGATCAGCACCGCGATGGCGGCCAGGCGCGGCGGGCGGCGCTCGGAGAAGGCGGAGACCACCGAGGGGATGGCAAAGACCAGCACCACGATGCCGATGACGAGGTAGGTATCGTTGGTCATGGCGCGCCTCCGCTCGGGTATGGGGCCATTATTCAGGATCGCTGGCGAAAATCAACTTTTCCCTGCAGGGCGCAACCCGGAGGATATTGGTGGTGCCGGGGACGTTGAACGGCACGCCGGCGGTGACCACGATCTGGTCTTCTTCGCTCGCAAGTCCCGAGGCGCGGGCGGCGCGGGCGGCATTGACCACCGCCATCTTGAAGCGGTCCACCACGTCGGTCACCAGGTGGCAGGAGATGCCCCAGTGCAGGCACAGGCGCCGCGCCGTGCCGATCAGCGGGGTGAGGGCGACGATCGGCACCCGGGGGCGTTCGCGCGCGGTGAGCGCGGCGGTGGTGCCGGACTGGGTGAAGCAGCAGATCACCTTGATATCGGTGCTTTCGGCGATTTCGCGCGCGGCCGAGACGATGCCGTCGGCGACGGTATGGCGCTCGATGCGGCGGCTGGCCTCGATCACGGTGCGATAGGTGGGGTCGCTTTCGACTTCGCGCGCCACCGCGTCCATGGTCGCCACCGCCTCGACCGGGTATTTGCCGGCCGCGCTTTCGGCCGAGAGCATCACCGCGTCGGCGCCTTCGTAGATCGCCGTGGCCACGTCGGAGACTTCGGCGCGGGTGGGCACGGGGCTCGAGATCATGCTTTCCATCATCTGGGTCGCCACGATCACCGGCTTGCCGGCCCGGCGGCAGGTATGGACGAGGCGCTTCTGGATCGGCGGCACGTTCTGCACCGGCAGTTCCACGCCGAGGTCGCCGCGCGCCACCATGATGCCGTCGGAGACGGCGAGGATGTCGTCGAAGCATTTCACCGCCGCCGGTTTCTCGATCTTGGACAGCACCGCGGCGCGGCCGTCGGCCAGCGCGCGGGCTTCCTCAACGTCTTCGGGGCGCTGCACGAAGCTCAGCGCCAGCCAGTCCACCCCCAGCGTGCAGGCGAATTCGAGGTCGGCGCGGTCCTTTTCGGAGAGCGCCGAGAGCGGCAGCACCACGCCGGGGACATTGACCCCCTTGCGGTCGGAGATCTTGCCGCCCACCTCGACCTCGCAATTGGCGTAGTCAGCGCCGCAGTCGCGCACCCTGAGGCGCAGCTTGCCGTCATTGACCAGCAGGGTTTCGCCCGGCTCGAGGGCGGCAAAAATCTCGGGATGCGGCAGCTGGACGCGGCTGGCGTCGCCCGGCGCGTCGTCGAGGTCGAAGCGAAAGGCCTGGCCGGGCTTCAGCTTGACCTTGCCGTCGGCGAACACCCCGCAGCGCAGCTTGGGCCCCTGCAGGTCGGCGAGGATGGCGATCGGGCGGCCGGTATCCTTTTCGACCTGGCGGATGATGCCGTGCACCGCGCGGTGGCCTTCGTGGTCGCCGTGGCTCATGTTCATGCGAAACACGTCCGCCCCGGCCTCGAACAGCGCGCGGATCCTGTCGTAGCTGTTGGAAGCCGGGCCGAGGGTGGCGACGATCTTGAGGTTGCGGCTGCGTTTCATGCCCGGGTCCTTGCTTGACTGTTGCGTGTCGGTTGCTTGACTGTAGCTTGACTGTTGCGTGTTAGCGCTAAATTCCTGGCCCGGGTGATGCCCGATTTTTCCGCCGGTTACAACTGGCGCTTTGCCGCGCCCTGGCATATGAAGCGGGACGGAAAAGAGCAGCAACCGATGACACACATACCCTTTCACATCCTGGGAGAGGCGCGCAAGGCGCGCTGGCTGATCACCTGCGACCATGCCACGAATGCGGTGCCGGCCGAGGTCAATGGCGGCGATCTGGGCCTGAGCCCCGAGGACATGGCGCGCCATATCGCATATGATCCGGGAGCGGCGGGGGTCTCGGTGGCGCTGGCCGAAATGCTGGGCGCGCCGGCGGTGCTGAGCAATTTCTCGCGCCTGGTGATCGACCCGAACCGGGGCGAGGACGACCCGACGCTGATCATGCAGCTTTATGACGGCACCATCATCCCGGCCAACCGCCACCTGGACGCGGCCGAGCGCGCGCGCCGGCTCGAGGCCTATTACCGGCCCTACCACGCGGCGGTGGAGCGGCTGGCGGGGCGGCGGGAGGATTGCGTCTATGTGGCGATCCACTCCTATACCCGCCAGCTGCGCGGGCGCGAGGAGCGGCCCTGGCATGTGGGGATTCTCTATGGGGCGGATGCGCGCTTCGCCCGGCCGCTGCTGCGCCGGTTGCGCGAGGAGCCGGATCTGTGCGTGGGCGAGAACGAGCCCTATGGCGGGCATCTGGAAGGCGACAGCGTGGACCGGCACGCGATCAGGCAGGGGCGGGCGAATGTGCTGATCGAGATCAGGAATGACCTGATCGAGACCGATGCGGAGCAATATGAATGGGCCGGGCGGCTGGCGCCGATCCTTGAGGAAGTGCTGGAAGGCAGCGGGCTGTAGGGGCGATTTTTCTGCGAAAAATCGTGCCTCCGGCGGGGATATTTGCGGATCAATGATGGAGGGAGACGATGGAACGGGAGATTGACGAACGGCTGCGAGTGGAGATCGAGGCGGCGGCGTTCCGGCGGCTGCGCAAGCATCTGATGGAGGATCGGCCGGATGTGCAGAATATCGACCTGATGAACCTGGCCGGTTTCTGCCGCAACTGCCTGAGCCGCTGGTTCATGGAGGCGGCGCGCGCGCGCGGAGTGGAGATGGACAAGGCCGAGGCGCGCGAGATTTTCTACGGGATGCCTTACGACGCGTGGAAGGCGCGCCATCAGCGCGAGGCCAGCGCCGAGCAGCAGGCGGCCTTCGAGGTGGCCTTTGCCGAGAATGTGGGCAAGGAGGAGGGCTGAGGCCAGGAAGCCAGACCGGCCGCCGGTGGCGGGCGGGGGGGGGGGGTCCCCGGGGTCCCCCGGGCGATTGCGGACAGGGGGAGGGGGGGGCGGCGCGGGGGGGCAGAACGCGGGGGCGCGGGGTTCCTCGTGGGAGGAGTGGGCGGGGCGGG
>JALWTH010000017.1 GCA_027082975.1 Paracoccaceae bacterium
CGCTCAGGCTCTGCCCCCCCGCCCCGGACACATGCCCGAGCAGGTCCAGCGCCCGCTCCAGCGACCGGATTCGCCCGCTGCCAGTGTCGTTGAACGCCTTGGGGCGCCCCCGGAGTCTCTTCTCTCGCGGCATGAACCCTCATTTTGAAAAACTGCAGGTCATTGTTTACAGACATCTTTTCCCCACATCAACAAAAGTGAAAAACTTTTTCAAAAAAATGGCGCTGCGCGGATCGCTCCGCTAGACTACCGGCAATCCGCAACTCGGGAGCGCCCATGCCCAGCCAGAACCCGGTCTTCATCCCCGGCCCGACCAACATCCCCGAAGCCCTGCGCCGGGCAGTGGACATGCCGACCATGGACCACCGATCGGCCGAATTCGCCGACATCCTCCAGCCCGCGCTCTCGGGGGTGAAGCGGGTGCTCCGAAGCGAGGCGGGCGAGGTGTTCCTGTTTCCCGCCACCGGCACCGGCGGCTGGGAAGTGGCGATATCCAACACGCTTTCGCCCGGCGACAGGGTGCTGGCGGCGCGCCACGGGATGTTTTCGGCCAGGTGGATCGACCTCTGCCGTCGCCACGGGCTCGACGTGGTCGAGGTCGGCGCCGCCTGGGGCGAGAGCCTGCCGGTGCACCGCTTCCGCGAGATACTGGAAGCCGACCGCGACCACCGCATCCGCGCGGTCCTGGCCACCCATAACGAGACCGCGACCGGCGTGGTCAGCGACATCGCCGCCCTGCGCGAGGCAATGGACGGCGAAAGACACCCGGCCCTGCTCATGGTCGATGGGGTCAGCTCCATCGGTTCGATGGATTTTCGCATGGACGCATGGGGCGTGGACGTGGCGGTGACCGGCTCGCAAAAGGGCTTCATGCTGCCCGCGGGGCTGGCAATCGTGGCCATGAGTCCGAAGGCGCTGGCGGCGGTCGAGAGCGCGACCCTGCCACGCTGCTACTTCGACATCCGCGACATGCGCGCGGCCTGTCCGGGCTCGGGCTATCCCTACACGCCGCCGGTGGGGCTGATCAACGGCCTCCGGGTCGCAACCGACATGCTGCTGGGCGAAGGGCTTGCCGCCGTATTCGCCCGCCACGCGCGCATCGCCGAAGGGGTGCGCCGGGCGGTGGCGGCCTGGGGCATGTCGCTGTGCGCGCGCCGCCCGGAGATATGGTCGAACACGGTCAGCGCCATCCTGACTCCCGAGGGCTTCGATTCCGGCGCGCTGGTGGCCCATGCGGCGAAGCGCTACGGGGTCGCCTTCGGAGCCGGGCTCGGCGACGTGGCGGGCAAGCTGTTTCGCATCGGCCATCTGGGCCGGCTCAGCGAAGCGCAGGCGCTGCTCGGCCTCGCGGTCGCGGAAATGGCCATGGCCGACATGGGGCTTGAACTGCGCCTGGGCACGGGCGTGGCGGCAGCGCAGGAATACTACCGGAGCAAAACGCCGTGAACATACCCGCCCGCGAAGACAGGCTGATCACGGGCTGAAACCCCGGCCGCTCTTCCGACAATCCGCACGGTCATCGGCCATGCCGCAGATTTCACGCCCCCAGGCCCGGACGCTCATGACCAGCGCACCATCCGCACCGGCGCATACGGATACGGGTATGCTGCCTGTCCCGACGGCTGTCCGCCAGGGATCCCATTGCCGCGACGCGCGCCCAACGGCACCGGCAAGGGGATGGCGGGCCGTGGCTGACTCTCCTTGACGGCGCCGACGCCCGACCCTGCAAGCCCCCGCACGCCCGCGCCAGCCATAGACCGCGCAGCGTTTGCCAAGCAAATCGTCAAACACATCCCCAAACACCACCTCTGTCCCCGCTCACCCCTCCACCGCCGTGGACAAACACCCGCCAAATACCCCGATCCCGACTCAGCACTGCGCACCCGGCGTCAACAGGCCCAACTCGACCCTGTTGAATCCTCATATCTTCTTCTGTTCGGAAATATCCCGGGGGGTCCGGGGGGCTGGCCCCCCGGCTATGGTGCGGTCCGGGGGGCTGGCCCCCCGGCTGTCCTGCGGTCCGGGGGCTGGCCCTGTCGGGCCGTCCTGCCACCAGAGGGGATGAAATCTCAATAAAGCACCACGCTGCGGATGCTTTCGCCCCGATGCATCAACTCGAAGCCCTCGTTGATCTCTTCGAGGCCGAGGGTGTGGGTGATCATCGGGTCGATCTCGATCTTGCCCTGCATGTACCAGTCCACGATCCTGGGCACATCGGTGCGCCCGCGCGCGCCCCCGAAGGCGGTGCCCCGCCACACCCGGCCCGTCACCAGCTGGAACGGGCGGGTGGAAATCTCGGCCCCCGCCGGCGCC
>JALWTH010000018.1 GCA_027082975.1 Paracoccaceae bacterium
TTGCAGCGATCCATGACCGCGCTCCGGTCATCATCGAGCCCGGCGACTGGGGGCTGTGGCTGGGCGAGGAAGGGCACGGTGCGGCGCGGCTGATGCATCCGGCGGCGCCTGGGTCGCTCAAGTTTCACCGGGTCTCGACGCGGGTCAATTCCAGCCGCGCCCAGGGGCCGGAGCTGATCGAGCCGATCGCGTGAGGCCGCGGCTTGTCTGGTCGCGCGCTTTGTGCTGTGGTCAGGATGCTCAGGTGGGGCGAGATTTTCCCGGGTGACGCGCTGGACGCAGTTTTCACGCGCATCCGTAAGCTGGAGCTGCAGGTCAATGCGATCCCCACGTTGGACGAGAGCCGCGCGCGCCGGGCCGCAGCCAGGGTGTCGCGCGCCACGCCGCCGGCCGGTCTGCCCATTGCCATCAATGAACTGCCCCCGGTGGCCGGCACGCGCAGCACTGGGGCACCGCCGGGATCGCGGATCATATGTCGGATGGCTCGGGCCCGCTGGTCACGCATCTGGAGGGCAACGTGCGGTGGTGATTGGCAAGACCAACACGCCGCCCGGCGAGGCTGGCTTGCTGGCGGTGGCCGGACATGTTGAAATGGCGGTTGGAGGCCCCTTGGGGCCGAACGATCCGAACCAGGCACGAGGCGCAAATGCATAGCGAAAATCACCTTGCGGCGCTACTGGCGCGCGCGGCAGCCGAGGCGCCCGAGGCGTTGTTTCTGGAAGACGTGGCCACTGGTGCGCGGCTCAGCCATGGAGCGCTCTGGCAGGGGGTCGAGCGCATGGCGGCAGCGCTCAGGCGCGCCGGTATCCGGCCCGGCGACCGGGTGGCGGTGCAGGCGGAAAAATCTGTGGCCATGCTGGAGCTTTACCTGGGCACGCTGCTGGCGGGCGGCGTGTTCCTGCCGCTGAATTCGGCCTATACGGCGGCGGAGGTGGGCTATTTCCTGGGGGACGCGACGCCCGGATTGTTTGTCTGCGACCCGGCGCGGGAAACGGCGCTGGAGCCGGTGGCGCGCAAGGCTGGCGTGGCGCGGCTCTTGACGCTGGGCGCGGACGGGCAGGGCAGCCTGGCCCAGGCCCGTGCGGCCGAGGCGCCGGGTTTCGCGACTGTGGCCCGCGGCCCCGAGGACCTGGCCGCGATCCTCTACACCTCCGGCACGACCGGGCGTTCAAAGGGCGCGATGCTCAGCCACCGGGCGCTGGGGTCCAACTCGCTCACCTTGCGCGACTATTGGCGCTTCACCGCGCGCGACGTGCTGATCCACGCGCTGCCGATCTACCATACGCACGGGCTGTTCGTGGCCACCAACATCACGTTGATGGCGGGCGGCGCCTGCCTGTTCTTTCCGAAATTCGACGCCGCGGGCATTATTGCGGCGATGCCGCGCGCCACTGCGCTGATGGGGGTGCCGACCTTCTACACGCGCCTGCTGGCCCAGCCCGGCCTGGGCCGCGCCGCGCGGGGCATGCGGCTGTTCATATCCGGCTCGGCGCCGCTCTTGGCGGAAACCCACCGCGCCTGGACGGCGGCCACCGGCCACCACATCCTGGAACGCTACGGCATGACGGAAACCAACATGAATACCTCGAACCCCTATGACGGCGAGCGCCGGGCGGGCACGGTGGGCTTTCCCTTGCCGGGGGTGGAACTGAGGGTCTGCAATGGCGACGGGGCCGAACTGCCGGTGGGCGAGATCGGCACGCTCGAGGTGCGCGGGCCGAACCTGTTTTCCGGCTATTGGCAGATGCCCGGGAAAACCGCCGAGGACATGCGCCCAGATGGCTTTTTCATCACCGGCGATCTGGGGATGATCGACCGCGACGGCTATGTCACCATCGTCGGGCGCGGCAAGGACCTGATCATCTCGGGCGGGCTGAATGTCTATCCGAAAGAGGTCGAGGAGGCGATTGACGCGCTGCCCGGCGTCACGGAAAGCGCGGTGATCGGGGTGGCGCATCCAGATCTGGGCGAAGCGGTGGTGGCGGTGGTGGTGCCAGACCCCGGTGCGGGTCTTTCCGGGGATGACATTCAGGCCGCACTTGCCGACAGGCTGGCCCGGTTCAAACAGCCCAAACGGGTGTTCTTTGTCCCTGAATTGCCGCGCAACACCATGGGCAAGGTGCAGAAAAACCGACTGCGGGACGCGTACAGCAAGACCTTCGCCTGATCCCCTTCATCTTGGGTGAAATACCTCGGGGTGCGGGGCAGAGCCCCGCTCCCGCCCTCACAACCGGTCGCGCAGGGCGTACCAGCCAAGTGCAGCGTAAAGCAGCGCGCGGCGATGCCCGCCCAGCGGAAAGCGCGGTAGGGGGC
>JALWTH010000019.1 GCA_027082975.1 Paracoccaceae bacterium
CCCTTCGACCTGCCGGAGGCGGAAAGCGAACTGGTGGCCGGCTATCAGGTCGAATATTCCTCGACCCCGTTCCTGCTCTACATGATCGGCGAATATGTGGCGATCGTGCTGATGTGCACGCTCATTTCGATCCTGTTCTTCGGCGGCTGGCTGAGCCCGGTGCCGGGGCTGCCGGACGGGATCCTGTGGCTGCTGATGAAGATCGTGTTCTTCTTCTTCATCTTCTCGATGGTCAAGGCGATCACCCCGCGCTACCGCTACGATCAGCTGATGCGGATCGGCTGGAAGGTGTTCCTGCCCATGAGCCTCGCCTGGGTGGTCTTCGTCGCATTCGCCGCGCAATACGGCGCGTTCTGGGGCACCTATGCCCGCTGGGCAACAGGAGGCTGAACCGATGGCATTCGATTTCGTCCGCGCGACCAAATACTTCCTGCTCTGGGATTTCCTGGTCGGCTTCAAGCTGGGGCTCAAGTATTTCTTCTCCCCCAAGGCGACGGTGAACTACCCGTTCGAGAAGGGGCCGCTCAGCCCGCGCTTTCGCGGCGAGCACGCGCTCCGGCGCTACCCCAATGGCGAGGAGCGCTGCATCGCCTGCAAGCTCTGCGAAGCGATCTGCCCGGCCCAGGCGATCGTGATCGACGCCGAGCCGCGCGATGACGGCTCGCGCCGCACCACCCGCTATGACATCGACATGACCAAGTGCATCTATTGCGGCTTCTGCCAGGAGGCTTGCCCGGTCGATGCCATCGTCGAGGGGCCGAATTTCGAGTTTGCCACCGAGACCCGCGAGGAGCTGTTCTACGACAAGCAGAAGCTCCTCGACAACGGCGCGCGCTGGGAGGCGGAAATCGCCCGCAATCTGGAACTGGACGCGCCCTACCGATGATCTGCAACAAGACACATACCGCAAATCCCGCAAAGGAGGCCCGCCCATGAGCGTCGCCGATTTCGCCTTCTACGCCTTTGCCCTGATCGTGCTGGTGGGCGGGCTGTTTACCGTGGTGTCGAAACACCCGGTGCATTCGGTCCTGTGGCTGATCACCGCCTTCATCGGCGCGACCGGCCTGTTCGTGCTGCTCGGAGCCGAGTTCATCGCCATGCTGCTGATGATCGTCTATGTGGGCGCGGTGGCGGTGCTGTTCCTGTTCGTGGTGATGATGCTGGATGTGGACTTCGCCGCGCTCAGGGCCGGCATGGCCGAATACCTGCCGATCGGGATCCTGATCGGGGTGATCCTGCTGATGGAACTGGGGATGATCTACGGCGTCTGGCAGTTCGCCGACGGGGCCGAGGCCGCGCGCGCGGCGGTGACGCCTGCGCTTGAGCAGGTGGAAAACACCGCCGCGCTCGGCGCGCTGATCTATGACGACTACATCCTGCTGTTCCAGCTGGCCGGGCTGATCCTGCTGGTGGCGATGATCGGCGCCATCGTGCTCACGCTCCATCACCGCCCGAACATCAAGCGCCAGAACGTGGTCGCCCAGATGCACCGCGACCCGGCCCGCTCGCTCGAACTGAAGGACGTGAAGCCGGGGCAGGGGCTATGAGAAACGAGGGAGAGGCGATTTTTCGCAGAAAAATCGGGCACGAAGAACCGGAAGCGAGGGAAAGATGGTAGGACTTGAGCATTATCTGAGCCTGGCGGCGGGCCTGTTTGTGATCGGCATTTTCGGCCTGTTCCTGAACCGCAAGAACGTGATCATCCTGTTGATGTCGGTCGAACTGATGCTGCTCAGCGTCAATATCAACCTGATCGCCTTTTCCCGTTTCCTCGGCGATTCGGTGGGGCAGGTCTTTACCCTCTTCGTGCTGACCGTGGCCGCCGCCGAAGCCTCGATCGGGCTGGCGATCCTGGTCAGCTTCTTCCGCAACCGTGGCTCTATCGACGTTGAAGACGTCAACGTGATGAAAGGCTAGATCAATGGTCACCATCATCCTCTTCGCCCCGCTCATCGGCGCGCTGATCGCGGGCTTCGGGCACCGGGCCATCGGCGACAAGGGCGCGCAATACCTGACCACGGCGCTTCTGTTCCTGTCGGCCATTCTGAGCTGGGCGGTGTTTTTCACCCTGCCGGGCGAGACGCAGCACATCCAGATCCTGCGCTGGATCGAGAGCGGCACGCTGGCGGCGGACTGGGCGGTGCGGCTCGACCGGCTGACCGCGATCATGCTGGTGGTGGTGACAACGGTTTCCAGCCTCGTCCATCTCTATTCGATCGGCTACATGGCCGACGACCCGCAATTCAGGGGCGAGAGCTACCGGCCGCGTTTCTTTGCCTATCTGAGCTTCTTCACCTTCGCCATGCTGGCGCTGGTCACCGCCGACAACCTGCTGCAGATGTTCTTCGGCTGGGAGGGCGTGGGCGTGGCCTCCTACCTGCTGATCGGGTTTTATTACAAGAAGCCCAGCGCCAATGCGGCGGCGATCAAGGCCTTTGTGGTCAACCGGGTGGGCGATTTCGGCTTCGCGCTGGGGATCTTCGGGCTCTACTACATGACCGACTCGATCCGCTTTGACGACGTCTTCGCCGCCGCGCCTTCGCTGGCGCAGGAAAGCCTGCATTTCCTCTGGCGCGACTGGAACGCGGCCAATCTGCTCGCCTTCCTCCTGTTCATCGGCGCCATGGGCAAATCGGCGCAGCTGTTCCTGCATACCTGGCTGCCGGACGCGATGGAGGGTCCGACCCCGGTTTCGGCCCTGATCCACGCGGCGACCATGGTGACCGCCGGCGTGTTCATGGTCTCGCGCCTGAGCCCGCTGATGGAAGTGGCGCCGGACACCAAGGCCTTCATCGTGGTGATCGGCAGCCTCACGGCCTTTGTCGCCGCCACGATCGGCCTCGTGCAGAACGACATCAAGCGCGTCATCGCCTATTCGACCATGAGCCAGCTGGGCTACATGTTCGTGGCCGCGGGGGTGGGGGTCTATTCGGTGGCGATGTTCCACCTGCTGACCCATGCCTTCTTCAAGGCGATGCTGTTCCTTGGTGCCGGCTCGGTGATCCACGGGATGCACCACGAGCAGGACATGCGCCATTATGGCGGGTTGCGGACCAAGATGCCGATGACCTTCTGGGCGATGCTGATCGGCACCCTGGCGATTACCGGCGTCGGCATCCCGCTGACCGGCATCGGCTTTGCCGGCTTCCTGTCCAAGGACGCGATCATCGAAAGCGCCTTTGCGGCGGGCAATGGCGGCTTTGCCTTCTGGATGCTGGTGATCGCCGCCGCCTTCACCGCCTTTTACAGCTGGCGGCTGATGTTCCTGACCTTCTGGGGCAGCCCGCGCGGCGACAGGCACACCCATGAGCACGCACATGAAAGCCCGATGGTGATGCTGCTGCCGCTGGGCGTGCTGGCGCTGGGGGCGGTGTTCTCGGGCATGGTCTGGTATGGGAGCTTCTTCGGCGACCACGAGAAGCTCAACGCCTTCTTCAACATCCCCGCCCACCACGCCGAAGCCGCCGAGGCGGCCGGTGAAGGCGCGGGCGCGGGCGAAGAGCACGCCACGGCCGCCGGCGAAGAGCACACCGCCGACGCGCCTGCCGAGCAGGCCGCCGCGGTGGCCCCGCAGGGGGCGATCTACATGGCGCCGGACAACGATGTGCTCACCCGCGCCCACGAGGCGCCGGCCTGGGCCAAGGTCAGCCCGTTCATCGCCATGGTGCTGGGCTTCCTGGTGGCGTTCTGGTTCTACATCCTGAACCCGGCCCTGCCGAGGGCGCTGGCCGAGAACCAGCCGGTGCTCTACCGCTTCCTGCTCAACAAGTGGTATTTCGACGAGGCCTATGACTTCCTGTTCGTGCGCCCGGCCAAATGGCTCGGCCGCGTGCTGTGGAAAATCGGCGATGGCAGGATCATCGACGGCTTTCTCAACGGCGTGGCCATGGGGCTGGTGCCGTGGTTCACCCGCCTTGCCGGGCGCGCGCAGACCGGCTTCGTCTTTACGTATGCATTCGCAATGGTCCTGGGCATTGTCGCCCTCGTCACCCTGATGGTCATGCTCGGGGGCTGAGAGGAAAGATGGAAAACCACCTGCTATCACTGATCACCTTCCTGCCGCTGATCGGCGCGGCCATCCTCGCGCTGGCGCCCAGCGGCGACGGCCCCGCCGAGCAGCGCAATGCCAAGTGGCTGGCGCTGGCGGTCACCTCGGTGACCTTCATCGCCTCGCTCTTCGTGCTGGCCGGGTTCGAGCCGAGCGATACCGGCTTCCAGATGGTCGAAGAGGCCGACTGGATCATGGGGCTGCATTACAAGATGGGGCTGGACGGCATCTCGGTGCTGTTCGTCATGCTCACCACCTTCCTGATGCCGATCACCATCGCCGCCTGCTGGAACGTGACCACCCGGGTCAGGGAATACATGATCGCGTTTCTGGTGCTGGAGACGCTGATGCTGGGCGTCTTCATGGCGCTGGATCTGGTGCTGTTCTACCTGTTCTTCGAAGGCGGGCTGATCCCGATGTTCCTGATCATCGGCATCTGGGGCGGGCCGCGGCGCATCTATGCGGCGTTCAAGTTCTTCCTCTATACCTTCCTCGGCTCGGTGCTGATGCTGGTCGCCATGATCTACATGTATATCGAGGCGGGCACCACCGACATCCCGGCGCTGATGAGCCACCAGTTCGGCACGCAGAGCTTCAGCCTGCTGGGCATCCAGATCGTGGGCGGGGCGCAGACGCTGCTTTTTCTCGCCTTTTTCGCGAGCTTCGCGGTCAAGATGCCGATGTGGCCGGTCCATACCTGGCTGCCTGACGCCCATGTGGAAGCGCCCACGGCGGGCTCGGTGATCCTGGCGGCGATCCTGCTCAAGATGGGCGGCTACGGCTTCCTGCGCTTCAGCCTGCCGATGTTTCCGGTGGGATCGGAGGTGATGGCTGGCTTCGTGCTCTGGCTCAGCGCCATTGCCATCGTCTATGCCTCGCTGGTGGCGCTGGTGCAGGAGGACATGAAGAAGCTGATCGCCTATTCGTCGGTTGCCCATATGGGCTATGTGACCGCGGGCATCTTTGCCTTCAACCAGCAGGGGATGGACGGGGCGATCTTCCAGATGCTCAGCCACGGCTTCGTCTCGGCGGCGCTGTTTCTGGTGGTGGGGGTGGTCTATGACCGGATCCATACCCGCGAAATCGCCGCCTATGGGGGCCTTGTGAACCGGATGCCGAAATATGCGCTGATCTTCATGCTGTTCACCATGGCCAATGTGGGCCTGCCGGGCACATCGGGCTTCGTCGGCGAATTCCTGACGCTGAGCGGCATGTTCCAGGCCGATACATGGGTGGCGCTGGTGGCGACCTCCGGGGTGATCCTGTCGGCCGCCTACGCGCTCTGGCTCTACCGCCGGGTGGTGTTTGGCGAGCTGATCAAGGAGAGCCTCAAGACCATCGCCGACATGGATGCCCGCGAAAGGGCGATCTTCGCGCCGCTGGTGTTCTTCACCCTGCTGCTTGGGATCTATCCCGCGCTGGTCACCGACCTGATCGGCCCCTCGGCCGCCGCACTTCTCGAACACTTCCAGGCGAGCCTGCCCGACATGGCCGGCGCCGCCGCAGCCACGCATTAAGGGGGCGGACATGATTTCTGCCGATATTCACACGATCCTGCCGGAAATCCTGCTGGCAGCCTATGCCATGGCCGCCCTGCTGGCGGCGGTCTATGGCGGCAAGGACCGGCTCGCCGGGGCGCTCACCTGGGCCAGCGCGGCGGTGATGGCGCTGCTGGCGGTCATGGTGGCCTCGGGCGGGCCGGGGGCGGCAAGCGCCTTTGGCGGCTCCTTCGTGGTCGATGCCTATGGCCGCTTTGCCAAGGTGGCGGTGCTGCTCGCCGCCGCCCTGGTGCTGCTCATGGGTCAGGGACCGCTGGAGCGGCGCGGGCTTTTGCGCTTCGAATACCCGGTGCTGGTCGCGCTGTCGGTGGTGGGCATGATGGTGATGGTCTCGGCCGGCGACCTGATGGTGCTCTATATGGGGCTTGAGCTGCAATCGCTGGCGCTCTACGTGGTGGCGGCGATGAACCGCAATTCCGAGCGCTCCACCGAGGCGGGGCTCAAGTATTTCGTGCTCGGCGCGCTGAGTTCGGGCCTGCTGCTCTATGGCGCCTCGCTCGCCTATGGCTATGCCGGCACCACGCTGTTCAGCGGCATCCTCGGCGCGGCCAATGACGGCCATGTGGGGCTGGGCCTGCTGGTGGGGCTCGCCTTCATCATCGCCGGGCTCACCTTCAAGGTCAGCGCGGTGCCGTTTCACATGTGGACGCCGGATGTCTATGAAGGCGCGCCCACGCCGGTTACCGCCTTTTTCGCAACCGCCCCCAAGCTCGCGGCGATGGGGCTGCTGGGCCGGGTGCTGTTTGACGCGTTCGGGCAGGCGGTGGGCGACTGGCGCCAGATCATCGCGCTTCTGTCGCTGCTCAGCATGTTCCTCGGCGCGGTGGCGGCGATCGGCCAGACCAATATCAAGCGGCTGATGGCCTACAGTTCGATCGCCCATATGGGCTATGCGCTGATGGGGCTTGCGGCGGGCAGCGAACAGGGCGTGCAGGCGATGCTGATCTACATGGCGATCTACCTGACCATGAATATCGGCAGCTTCGCCTTCATCATGGCGATGGAGCGCGACGGCAAGCCGGTGACCGATATCGCGAGCCTCGGGCTCTACGGCAAGGCCGAGCCGCTCAAGGCCTATGCGCTGCTGGCGCTGATGTTCTCGCTCGCCGGCGTGCCGCCCTTCATGGGCTTCTTCGCCAAGTTCGCGGTGCTCAAGGTGGCGATGCTCTCGGGGCTCGCCTGGCTGGCGCTGGCCGGGGTGATCGCCAGCGTGATCGGGGCGTTCTACTACCTGCGGATCGTCTATATCATGTTCTTCGGCGAAGAAGGCGAGGGGCTGGAGACGCCGATGGGCCCGGTCGCCTGGCTGGCGCTGGTGGGCTCGGCGGCGGTGATGCTGCTGGGGGTGGTCAACATGTTCGGCGTCGAGGGCGCCGCGGCGGCCGCGGCCCAAGCGCTGCTGCGCTGAGGGCGGGGCGATTTTTCTGCGAAAAATCGGGGGCGCCCGGCGGTGAGCGACTGGCCCGAAGGAGACTGGCCCGCAGGATATGGCCGCCTGATGCTGGAGAGCGTCGACTCGACCTTGGACGAGGCGCGCCGGCGGGTCGCCGAATGCGCCGGGCCCACCTGGATCTTCGCCGCGCGCCAGAGGGCCGCGCGCGGGCGCAGGGGCCGGGCCTGGCTTCAGCCCGAGGGCAATTTCTCCGCAACCCTGCTGCTGCCTACGCCCGGCGCGCCGGATCGGGCGGCTTTGCGCTCCTTCGTGGCGGCGCTGGCGCTGGCGGATGCGCTGGAGGGGCTCGGGGTGGCGCCGCGCCTCAAATGGCCCAATGACGTGCTGCTCGCGGGCGGCAAGCTCGCCGGCATCCTGCTCGAGGGCCTGCCTGGCGGCGCGCTGGCGATCGGCATCGGCGTGAACCTCGCCGCCGCGCCGGACCCCGCGCGGCTTGAGCCCGGCGCGGCCGCGCCGGTGGCGCTGGCGGGTCAGGGGGTGCGGATCGCGCCCGAGGATTTCCTGCCGCTGCTGGCGCGCGCCTGGGCCGCGCGCGAGGGGCAATTCGCGGCCTACGGCTTTGCCCCGATCCGCGCCGCCTGGCTCGAGCGCGCCGCCCGGCTGGGCGAGGCGATCGAGGTGCGTCTGCCGCGCGAGCGCTTCCGTGGCATCTTCAAGGATGTGGACGCGGCCGGGCGACTTGTCCTATCAAGCGGCGAGGGCGAAGGCGGAGGCGAACGGCGCGTGGCGGCGGGCGAGGTATTCTTTTCGGGAGCGGAACCGGGGGGCGAAGATGCTTCTGGCGATTGATTGCGGCAATACCAACACGGTGTTTTCGATCTGGGACGGGGAGAAGTTCCTCTGCACCCTGCGCACCTCGACCCACCACGCGCGCACGGCGGATGCCTATTTCACCTGGTTTTCCACCCTGATCCGCCATTACGGGATCGAGCTGGACATTACCGGCGTGGTGATCTCCTCGACCGTGCCGCGGGTGGTGTGGAATCTGCGCGTCTTTGCCGACCGCTTCTTCGGCCTGCGCCCGCTGGTGGTGGGCAAGCCCGACTGCCTGCTGCCGCATCCGCCCCGGGTCGATCCCGGCACCGCGGTGGGGCCGGACCGGCTGGCCAATGCGGCCGCCGCCTTTGACCGCCACGGGGGCGATTGCATGGTGGTGGATTTCGGCACCGCCACCAATATCGACGTGGTGGCGGCCGACGGCGCCTATATCGGCGGGGTGATCGCGCCGGGCGTCAATCTCAGCCTCGAGGCGTTGCACCAGGGCGCGGCGGCGCTGCCGCATGTGGACATCGCCCAGCCCGAGCGGGTCATCGGCACCAATACGGTGGCCTGCATCCAGTCCGGCATCTTCTGGGGCTATGTGGGCCTCGTCAACGGGCTGATCGACCGGGTGCGCGAAGAGCACGGCACGCCGATGAAGGTCATCGCCACCGGCGGGCTGGCGCCGCTCTTTGCGCAGGGCGAAGCGCATTTCGATTTCATCGAGGACGATCTTACCATGCACGGGCTGGTGGTGATCCACGCCCATAACAGGGAGCAGGGCACGATATGAGCAACAAGGAGCGGCTGATCTTCCTGCCCCTGGGCGGGGCGGGCGAAATCGGCATGAATGCCTATGTCTATGGCTGGGGCGCGCCGGGGCGCGAGCGGCTGATCCTGGTCGATCTCGGGGTCACCTTCCCCGACATGGACACCACCCCCGGCGTCAGCCTGATCATGCCCGATATTTCCTGGCTCGAGGCCAATGCCGAGCGGCTCGAGGCGATCTTCATCACCCATGCGCATGAGGACCATGTGGGCGCCATCGGCCGCCTGCACAGCCGCCTCAAGGCGCCGGTCCATGCCCGCCCCTTCACCGCCTGGCACGCAAACCGCAAGATGGAGGAGGCGGGGGCCGATCCGGCGGCGATCCGCGTGGCCCGGCCCTGGCCCGAGAAGGTGGAGGCGGGGCCGTTCACGGTCTCCTTCCTGCCGCTCAGCCATTCGATCCCGGAAAGCTCCGGGCTGGTGATCGACACGCCAGCCGGCCGCCTCGTCCATACCGGCGATTTCAAGCTCGACGAAACCCCGGTCGTGGGCGAGCCCTTCGACGAAAGCCTGTGGCGCGACGTGGCCGCAGAGGGGGGCATCCACGCGCTGATTTGCGATTCGACCAATGTCTTCAGCGACCGCCCGGGCCGCTCCGAGGCGAGCGTCGGCCCGGAACTGGTGAAGCTCGTCAAAAGCGCCGAACAGATGGTGGTGGCGACCACATTCGCTTCCAATGTCGCGCGCCTGCAGCAGCTTGCCGCCGCCGGGGTGGCGGTCGGGCGCAAGGTCTGCCTGCTGGGCCGGGCCATGCAGCGCATGGTGCTGGCGGCGGGCGAATGCGGGCTGCTTTCCGACTTCCCCGAGACCATCCCGGTGGAGGATGCGCGCGATTTGCCGCGCAGCGAGCTGATGCTGCTGGTCACCGGAAGCCAGGGCGAGCGCCGCGCCGCCTCGGCCCAGCTTGCCCGCGGCAAGTATCTGGGCATGGAAATGGCCGAGGGGGACCTGTTCCTGTTTTCCTCCAAGACCATCCCCGGCAACGAGCGCGCGGTGGCGCGCCTGCTCAATGCCTATAGCGAAATGGGGGTGGACGTGGTGGCCGAGAGCGACCTCTACCACGTCTCCGGCCATGCCAACCGCCCGGACCTGATGCGCGTGCACGAGATCCTGAACCCCGATATCGTCATCCCCATGCATGGCGAGCACCGGCACTTGCGCGAGCATGTGCGGCTGGCGCGCGCGGGCGGGCGGGCCTCGATGGTGGTGGTCAATGGCGCGGTCTGCGACCTCACCGGCGAGGCGCCCCATGTGGTCGAGCATGTGGAGGCCGAGCGGGTCTATCTCGATGGCAACATGCTGATCGGCGCGCTCGACGGGGTGGTGCGCGACCGCATCCGCATGGCGCTCAACGGCCATGTGATGGTCAGCCTGATCCTCGAAGGCGACGCGGCCCTGGGCGCGCCCTGGGTCGAGGCGATGGGGCTCACGGAAAGCGGCGCTTCGCGCGCGCCGCTGGTCGAGGTGCTGGAGGCGGAGATGGAGCAGTTCCTCGCCCGGGCCGGGGCGGGCCTGCTGGCCGATGACGACAGGCTGGAAGAGGAGCTGCGCAAGATCGCGCGCCGCGCCGCGCAGGAGGAAATCGGCCGCAAGCCCGAGGTCACCGTGGTCATCAGCCGCCTCGAATAGGCCGCCTTGCCTGAACCGGGGGCGGGTGATATGCGTATTGCAACAGTTTGGTGGGACAGGCAGACGATGAGCGACATTTCCGAGCTTGAAGGCAGGATCACCGCGGCCCTTGACCGGATCGGTCAGGGGCTCGAGGCGCTGGGGCCGAAGCCCGACCCGGGGGCGGCGGAAGAATTGCAGAAACTGCGCAGCGCGCTCGAGGAAGAGCGCGTGGCCAATGCCCAGCTGGAAGAGCGGGTGCGCGCGATCCGCGAAAAGCAGGAAAGCACCGTTGCGAGGCTCAGCGAAGAAGTCGAGCGCCTGCGCAAGGCGCTCGAGGAGGGCGAGGCCGGGGTGGCGCATCTGCGCAAGGTCAACAGCGAACTCAGGGCCAACAATACCGCCCTGCGCGAGGCCGTCGCCCAGGGGCTTGCCGAGCCGCATCTGGTCAACAAGTCGATGATGGCCGAGCTTGAGGCCCTGCGCGCCACCCAGGCCGCCGACCGCAGCGAGCTGGATGCGATCCTGGCCGAACTGGCGCCCCTGGTGGAGCCTGCGCCTTCGGCAGGCTCTGGCGATGCAGAGAGCGCCCAGCCCCCCGAACCCCCGGCGGCGGAGGAGAGCGAACATGCCTGACGTGAAGATCACCGTCGGCGGCCGCTCCTTCGAGGTGGCCTGCCAGGAGGGCGAGGAGCATTTCCTGGAAAGCGCGGCGGCCATGCTGGACAATGAGGCGCGGGTGCTGGTCGAGCAGATTCCGCACCTGACCGAAGCGCGGATGCTGCTGATGGCCGGGCTGATGCTGGCCGACAAGACCGCGGGCATGGAGGACAACCTGCGCATCGCCGAGGCCAAGCTGGCCCAGGCGCAGGAGGAAATCGAGGCGCTCAAGGCGAGCCCGGAGCAGGTCGAGGTGCCGGTGATCCCGGAAGCGGTGACCGACACCCTGGCCGAAATCGCCGCCCGCGCCGAGGCCATGGCGGCGGCGGTCGAGGAAAAGGCGCGCGGCTGAGGCGGGCGCAGCGGGCGATTTTTCGCAGAAAAATCGTATTTCCGGGGGCGCTGCCCCCGGACCCCCGGGATATTTTCGGCAAGAGGAAGAGGGAGGCCGGCCTCAGCCTGCTGCAAACTGCACGAATGCCCAGGCGCCGGCGAGGGTGGCGGGCAGGTGGGCGATGGCCAGCAGCTTTTGCGCGGTTCGGGGGAAGCCGGGGCTGGGAAGCGTCAGGCCGACGCCCATGCCGATGGTGCCGACGATGGCGGCATTGGCATGGGGGGCGGCAGGGCCTGCGTGCCAGGCGGTGACGGCGCCCGCGAGCAGTGCGATCAGCAGGGACAGCACCGCCAGCTGTGTCTGCAGGGCGGGGCTGTGCATCTGGGTGCGAAGGTGGCTGTCCCATTCCGATTGCGGGCGTCGGTGCGCGTCCGTGACAATGGCCAGCCCCAGCACGGCTCCGGCCAGCCCGTTGAGCAGGATGGCCACGGCGAGGCCGAGCAATATGGACATGAGATTCAGTCCGAGCAAAGGCTTATCCGTCGGTGCTCATGTCGCTGCGGGGCAGGGCGGCGACTCCGGTGCGGGCGATTTCGCTGAGCCCCAGCGGGCGCATGAGCTCGGCGAAGGCGTCGATCTTTTCCGGGGTGCCGGTGATCTCGAAGGTGAAGCTCTCGAGCGTCGAATCCACCACATTGGCGCGGAAGATATCCGCGAGGCGCAGCGCCTCGACCCGCTTTTCACCGGTGCCGGCGACCTTGAGCAGGGCCAGTTCGCGCTCCACCGCGCGCCCCTCCACGGTGAGGTCGTGGACCTCGTGGACCGGCACGATGCGGCCCAGCTGGGCCTTGATCTGCTCGATCACCGCCGGGGTGCCGGTGGTAACGATGGTGATGCGCGACTGGTGGCCCAGGTGGTCGATCTCGGCGACCGTCAGGCTGTCGATATTGTAGCCGCGCCCGGAAAACAGGCCGATCACCCGCGCCAGCACCCCGGCCTCGTTATCGACGATCACCGCCAGCGTGTGGCTTTCGAGCCCCTCGGCGTGGGGGTCGCGCAGGTTGTAGGCGGATTTCGAGGACGTGCCTTTCTTGAGACGTAGTGCAGACATGTCAGGCCCTCCTAAACCAAAGTCGCGCCGGAGGAGCCGATGGCGCCTTCGGTCGAGTCATCGCCCATCAGCATCTCGTTATGCGGGGCGCCGGACGGGATCATCGGGTAGCAGTTTTCGTGCCGCTCCACCAGCACGTCGAGGATGAACGGGCCGTCGTGGTCGAGCATTTCCCGGATCGCCTCGTCAAGCTCGGCCGGGTCGCTGACCGCGCGGCCCTTGCAGCCGAACGCCTCGGCGAGTTTCACGAAATCGGGCAGGCTCTCGGACCAGCTTTGCGAGTAGCGCCCGCCATGCAGGAGGTCCTGCCACTGGCGGACCATGCCGAGGCGCTCGTTGTTGAGGATGAACTGCTTGATCGGCAGGCGGAACTGCACCGCGGTGGCCATTTCCTGCATGTTCATCTGGAAGCTGGCTTCGCCGGCCACGTTGATCACGGTGGCCTCCGGGTGCGCCATCTGCACCCCGACCGAAGCCGGCAGGCCGTAGCCCATGGTGCCAAGGCCGCCGGAGGTCATCAGCCGGTTCGGCTCTTCAAAGCCCATGAATTGCGCGGCCCACATCTGGTGCTGGCCGACCTCGGTGGTGATGTAGCGGTCGAGCCCCTTGCTCAGCGCTTCGAGGCGCTGGATCGCGTGCTGGGGCTTGATGGTGCTGTCGCTCGCGCGATAGGCGAGGCAATCGACCGCGCGCCACTTTTCGATCTGCTCCCACCAGTGGGCGAGCGCCTCCTTGTTGACCTTGCGCCCGCGCGCCTTCCAGATCCGCAGCAGGTCTTCGAGCACATGGGCCACATCGCCGGTGATGGGGATGTCCACATGGATCACCTTGTTGATCGAGGAGGGGTCGATATCGACATGGGCCTTGAAGGATCCCGGCGAAAAGGCATCGACCCGCCCGGTGATGCGGTCGTCGAAGCGCGCGCCGATGGCGATCATCAGGTCGCAGTCGTGCATCGCCATGTTGGCCTCGTAGAGCCCGTGCATGCCCAGCATCCCGATCCATTCGCGCCCCGAGGCCGGGTAGGCGCCGAGCCCCATCAGCGTCGAGGTGATGGGAAAGCCGGTGGCGCCCACCAGCTCGCGCAGCAGCTGGCTGGCTTGCGGCCCCGAATTGATCACCCCGCCGCCGGTGTAGAAGATCGGCCGCTCGGCGCTCTCCATCCGCTCGACCAGCGCGGTGATCGCCGCCGTGTCGCCCTTGAGGCGGGGCTTGTAGCGGGCGGTGCGCGCCTTGGTGCGCGGGGTGTATGTGCCGGTGGCAAACTGCACGTCCTTGGGGATGTCGATCAGCACCGGGCCGGGGCGGCCGGTGGTGGCGACGTGAAAGGCCTGGTGGATGATGTCGCCGAGCGCGTCGGTATCCTTGACCAGCCAGTTGTGCTTGGTGCAGGGGCGGGTGATGCCCACCGTGTCGGCCTCCTGAAAGCCATCGGTGCCGATCATGAAGGTGGGTACCTGCCCGGTCAGCACCACGACCGGGATCGAGTCCAGAAGCGCGTCGGTGAGTCCGGTCACCGCGTTGGTCGCCCCTGGCCCCGAGGTGACCAGCACCACGCCCGGCTTGCCGGTGGAGCGGGCATAGCCCTCGGCCGCATGGACCGCGCCCTGTTCGTGGCGCACCAGCACATGGCGGATGTCGTTTTGCAGGAAGATCTCGTCGTAGATCGGAAGCACCGCGCCGCCCGGATAGCCGAATACCACGTCCACGCCCTGATCCTTCAGAGCCTGAACCACCATTTTCGCGCCGGTCATCTGCCGTGTCATCTCGCTCTCCGTTGCCGCGTCCTGTACAAGACAAGTCCTGTACACCATGTACGAAAAAGCCCCCGAGGATTTCGGGGGCGCATGGGGTGGTTCCGGGGGGTTCAACAGCCCGGGCTCTGGCCCATGCGCCAGCATTCCACTACGATAAGAATGCACTGCATCCGTGAGGCTCCCTTGTTCGTGGGCGTGACATTAGGAGGCCGGGCGCAGGGCGTCAACAGGGATTTGGCAGAATAAAGTGTCGCAGTGCAGCTTTGTTTCGGATTTTTCTTTCGGCAATGCGTCGTCAGCCGAAAGATAATTCAAATGCCACGGTTGACAGCCGGGCCGGGGGGAGAGGATATTCACCTTGATCGACGAGGCTTTGCAATCACCATTGGAGGAAAGATGTTTTCGATGAGGTCTTCTCGCATGTCCAGCCCGCTTTGTCTCTCCATCGCCATCGCCGCGCTTCTGCCGCTGGCGCCGGCCGCGGCCCTGGCCGATTGCCTGAAGGCGGCCGCCAGCGGCGAGGGGACCTTCGCCGGCCCGGGCAGCTTTACCACCGCCGAAGGTTACGGGATCGAGATCGAGCCGGCGGATTACACCCCGGCCCCGGGCAAGAGCGGGGGCTTCGCCGTTGCGCAAATGCAGCCGACCGAGTGCCTCGGTGCCGGCGAGGCCTATGCGCTGCAAAGCGCGGCCATGCGGCTGAATCTGTCGGGCGACAAGCCGGTGAAGGCCGTCAGCATCGCCTATTGCGCGGCCTTCCCCCACCTCAACATTTCCGCCGGCACCGAAATGCCCCCCGCCTACCATGACAACTGGAAAACCGGCGCGCCGCTGCCGGAGACTCTGGCGGACGATGCGGGCAACGCGGTGGCGCTGGCCAATGCCGCGACCTGGAACGGCGAAATCTATCTCGAAGAGGCCGAGCTCACGCTGAGCTCCGAGGCCGGGCTGTCAACGGTGCTGTTCGGGCTTCGCGAGGGTTTCGTCACCCAGATCTGCGTCGAGTAGGGCGCGGATGCGATTTTTCGCAGAAAAATCGGTACCGGCCGGTGCCGCCTCGTAGCGTCTGCGGTGATGCCCCGGCGCACTGCGCCGCTGTGAGCGCGGGATTGATGGCTCCTGAGCCTGATGCGAACACCGATTTCAGGAAAGCTCTGGCCGGCGTCTTCATTCACGCGAGCCAGGTCATGGCGCATTCGAGGTCGATGAGGGCCTTGAATGAGGCGACGGTTTTTTGCAGCGCAGGACGATGTGGCGGAAGCGTTTGAGTTTGTTGAAGAAACATTCCACGAGATGGCGCTCCTTGTAAAGCGGCCAGTCGGTTGGCCGGTCTTGGCGACGGATCCGGGTGCGCTTGGTGTGGGCGATTGCGCCAGGCGCGTCCGCGACGAACGCGCGCAGATGATCCGCGTCATGGGCCGTATCCGACATCACATGCCCGACGCGCATCCGCCGCCGCGCAAGCGCCCGATCGCGTGCCCCTGAGCCCCCCTATTGCGCCGCTCGCATCAAGCGTTGGCCTTGCAGATCGTCGCGTTCACGAGGACATATTGGAAGTTGGAATCATCGTATAACGCATTGAAAAGACGCTTAAAATGACCGCCGCGAGACCGCGTCAACGAAAGCCGATTATCCGCGCCGGTCCGCCCCAGTTCACCAGGCTTGTCCGGAACCAAAGGCCCAATGATCGCCCATTGTCCGTCAATGTCCGCCTGCACAAGATCGCCTCCCGCTTCCGATCTGGAATCAGACAGGCGACGATTTGGAAATCCCCTAAATGTAGGCGCAGGCTAGAAGAGATTGTACGAAAGCGGCGGAGTGGGTGGTGGGATTTCTTCCTTTTTGCACTTGACAGGGTTTTCGATCCGGATTCCGGCTTTCACCGGAAAACCGGAAAACCGGAAAACCGGAAAACCGGAAAACCGGAAAACCGGAAAACCGGAAAACCGGAAAACCGGAAAACCGGAAAACCGGAAAACCGGAAGGCCCCAGCTGTGGAACCTCAACAGGTTGTTCCGCTGCAGCCCCAGCCGGCCGATGGGTGTTTTTGACTTTAACGCGGAATGCGGGCGGTGCCAATTGCAGAGGTGTGTCCAGATCGGCAGGTCGGCTGCGCGTTGGTCCGAGGTCTGGCAGGTCCGTGCGCCGGCCCATTCGCGCAGGGCGGTCTGGATGAACCTTTCCGCCTTGCCGTTGGTCTTTGGCGTGTAGGGTCGGGTGTGGATGTGGCGCAGCCGGCCTTGAAGGCGCGGGATTTGTAGCATGATCCGTTGTCCGCATCACACGCTCGACCCTGACCCCATGCCTGCATACCAGGCAACAGCCGCCTTCAGATGCGCCACCGCGCTGGCGGTCTTCTCGTCCGGGTGAACCTGGGTGAAGGTCAGCCGCGCACGGCGCAGGCGATGATCCGCGCGCAGACAGCCTCGGGCGTCGGATTGCGCAGAGAACGCGGCCGTGAACTGCGGTCACGCAAACCGGCGCTGCCCTCCCGCCCGAACCGCCGCCGCCATTTCGCGGCCGTCCTGGCAGAACAGCCACAGACCGCCCTGCAGAAGCAAAGCTCGCCCCGCTCTCGATCATCCCCGCAAGACGCTCTCGACCAAGCGGCGTCAATCTGGCATTCCGATCCATGTCCATTCGATCCCTCCGAACAGTGTTGAGGCTTGGTAACTCCAACCAACCCGATCGGGATCGAATGGACAACCTGTTGAAAGATCACAGCTATCTGTGATTTATCCCCGCGTCGTTCGCTCGATCCACCTCTGAGAAGCTGAAGTTTGCCAGAACCGAAGCTTGTCAGGGAGGACCGAATGAACCTGCACCAGAATGCCCGGCTGACGCCGAAAGGTCGAGCGGTGTCGGTCCGCCGATTTCAGCGCGGCGAGCGCCCGGGGGAGCTGGCCTGCGCCACAGCCGCCCCAGACCCTATGCCCGAAAACCAACGGCAGGGCAGAGCGCTCCACCCAGCCTTCCCTGCGCGAATGGGGCTGCGCGTGTGCCTGTCAGATATCGGAGCAGCGCGCCGACCTGCCCTGCCGGATACACCTTTGCAATTGGCACCGCCCGCACGCCGGGATACAACGAAAACCACCATCAGCCGTTCAGGGCTGGATGTGAACACCTTCTTGAGACTCCACAGCCAGGCTGGCGCAAAGCCCGGAGGCCCCATGACCCACATTTTCCCGGTTCGTGTCTATTACGAGGATACCGACATGGCCGGTATCGTCTACCACGCCAATTACCTGCGCTATATCGAGCGGGCGCGCTCCGATTGGGTGCGCGCGGCGGGGATCGACCAGAACGCCATGCGCGAAAGCGGGTTGGTTTTCGTGGTCAGCCGGCTGGAGGCGGATTATCTGAGGCCCGCGCGTTTCGATGACCGGCTGGAGGTCGTGACCACGCTGGAGAAGCTCAGCCGGGTGCGTATGGTGTTTCGCCAGAAGGTGCTGCGCGGCGAGGAGATACTGTTTGACAGCCGCGTTACCGCGACCTGCATGGACCGGAGCGGCCGGGTAAGGCGCCTGCCGGAAGGGCTGGGGGCGCCTGCGGCAGGCGGAGGTGGGGCCTCTGAGGACGGCTGAGCGGGCGGCGCGGGCCCGCCGCCATGTGCCGCGGTCGTTGCCTTCGAGCGTTGCGGCCCTATATTCCCGTCATGGAGAGCATCGACCCCGCCCGCCTCATCTACCTGCTGATCCTGGGTGTTGCCGTTGCCGGCTACCTGATCGCCGACAACCGCGCCTCGCTCGGGCGCATGGCCCGTCAGGCGTTGGCCTGGGGGCTGATTTTCATCGGCGTGATCGCCGCCTACGGGCTGTGGAAAGACATCGCCCCCGACATCGCCCCGCGCCAGTCGCTGGCCCAGAGCGGCAGCATCACCGTACCGCGCAGCAGCGACGGGCATTTCTACCTGACGCTGCGGCTCGACGGGGTGCCGGTGCGCTTCGTGGTCGATACCGGGGCCAGCGCGGTGGTGCTGAGCCGACAGGATGCCCGGCGCATCGGTCTGGACCCCGATCGCCTGATCTATGCCGGACGCGCCAGCACCGCCAATGGCGAAGTGGCCACCGCACTGGCCCGGGTCGGGACCGTGGAACTCGAAAACCTCACCGATCACGACATGCGCGTGCAGGTAAATGGCGGGGAGATGGAGGGTTCGCTCCTGGGCATGGACTACCTGCGCCGCTTCTCGCGGATCGAAATTGCCGGTGACAGGCTGATCCTGACCCGCTGACCGGGCGCATTTCGCGCCCGCCTCCTTTCGCCCTGCTGACAGATGCAAGGGGGAGAGGGATGCGGGCGGGCCGGGGCGGTGGAGCTGGCCGGGCCGGGCTTGTCGTCGGGATGGGTTTGTGCATGGCGCTTTGGAACAGGGTTCGGGCGCGATATGATGGGGCTTGTCAGGTCCTGCCTGCCATATATAGTCGTGCCTGAAGGGGGCCGGGCATGGATGGCGATTTCAGGACCGGGTTTGTACGAGAGAGCGGCGGGGCGCGGCATCCGGCGCTGGTGCTGAATGCCGATTATCGCCCGCTCTCCTATCTGCCGCTCTCGCTCTGGTCCTGGCAGGCGGCGGTGAAGGCGGTGTTTCTGGACCGGGTGGCGGTTCTGGCCGAATACGATGCCGAGCTGCGCAGTCCGTCGCTTTCCATGCGGATCCCTTCGGTGGTGGTGCTCAAGCGCTATATCCGGCCGCCGCGGCGGGTGGCCTTTACCCGGTTCAACCTGTTCCTGCGCGACGAGTTCCGCTGCCAGTATTGCGGGGCGCGCACCGACCTGACCTTTGACCATGTGGTGCCGCGCGCCCTGGGCGGGCGGACCACCTGGGAAAACGTGGTCGCCGCCTGCGCGCCGTGCAATCTGAAGAAGGGCGCGCGCCCCCTGCACCGTTCGGGGCTTCGGCTGCGGCGGGCGCCGCGCCGCCCCGGCGCCGAAGAGCTGCGCAATCTCGGGCGCAGGTTCCCGCCGGGCTATCTGCATGAAAGCTGGGTCGATTTCCTGTATTGGGACAGCGAACTGGAAGCGTAGCGGGCAGGCGGGCATCTCATGACGTGGCCGAAAAACAGCCCGGAAGTGGACGAGGAGACCTGGCGGGACTGGCAGGCGCGTTTCGGCGAGAGCGACAAGGCGGCGGGGTTTGACATCCGCCGCGATTTTCAGCCCTTCAACCAGATGAACGACATGTTCACCCGCGCCTTCTGGGACCCCAGCGTGCGCTCGAAGGATACCGACGGCTTCTTTGCCAGCTACCGGATGGAAGCCAGCCCGCGCCGGGGCGAGGGCTTTGCCCAGCGCGACTTCGCGCTCAGGAATGCCGCCTGGGCGGTGAGCGACATCATCTCGAACCGGGCCGGCGAGAAGGGGCTGCGCGAGGGGTTTCAGGGCGCGATCGAGGCCGATACGCCGGTGGCGCCGACCAGGGCCGCGCTGATGAGCCCCGAGGAAGAATCCATTGAAATCAAGCGCCTGGCGCGGTTCTTCGGGGCCGATATCGTGGGCATTACCGAGATCGACGAGCGCTGGCATTACACCCACCGCCCGGATACGCGCTCCATGCGCCCGCTCGAGGAGCGGCTGCCCGAGGGGCTTACCCATGTGATCGTCATGGGCCACGCGATGGATTTCGACCTGGTGGCCACCTATCCCAGCGCGCTTGCCGGTGCCTCGACCGGGCGCGAATACAGCCACGAGGCGGCGGTGGTGATCCAGCTTGCCACCTATATCCGCAATCTCGGCTTCGAGGCGGTGGCGAGCATGAACGATACCGCGCTGGTGATCCCCTATGCGATCAAGGCGGGGCTGGGCGAATACGGGCGCAACCAGATGGTGCTGACCCCGGAATTCGGGCCAAGGGTGCGGTTTTCCAAGATATTCACCGACCTGCCGCTGGCCACCGACACCCCGCGCCGGCTGGGGCTTGCGGCCTATTGCGAGCGCTGCACGATCTGCGCCGATGCCTGCCCGCCCAGGGCGCTGCCCAGGGGGGCGCCGGATCTGGGGCCGGACAACCCTTCGGCGATCAAGGGGGTGTGCAAGTGGACTTCGGACGCGGAAAAGTGCTTTGGCTACTGGGCCAAGCTCAAGACCGATTGCGCGATCTGCATGCGGGTCTGCCCGTTCAACCGGCGCTATGATCGCTGGCGCGACCGGCTCTGGCGCTGGCTGGCGATCGGGCCGCGGGGGCGGGGCGTGGCGCCGGGGCTTGCACGCTGGTGGCAGGCGCGGCGCGGCAAGCGCAAGCGGCTGCGCCCGCGCGACTGGTGGAAGGGCGGCGCGGCCGACTGAGCGAGGCGAATTTTCTTGCGAAAATTCGTGCCTCCGGCGGGAGTATTTTCCGGAAAGATGAAAGGTCAGGCGGAGCAGGCAGCGCCGCCGAGCACGCAGAATTTGGCGCAATGGGGGTGGTTGAGGGCGATTTCTCCTTCGGCTTCGGCGAGGCTGTGGCCCATCTCGAAGCGCGGATCATAGGCGAGCAGGGTGCAGGCCAGCACCACGGGGCGGGCCGCGCCCTTGCGCTTGACCACCATGCGCGAGGAGGCGCACATCACGTCATCGGGGGATTTGCCGAGGATGCCCCAGCAGGCGGTGGTGATTTCGGGGACTTCCGCCCGCTCGTCCATTTCCGGGAAAATGACTGTGGTTGCAGGGTCTTGCGGGTCGATCTTGAAGTTGTTTTTTGCGAAGAACGCGGCGTATCCGGCGCGCGCTTCGGTGTCGCTCAGCCCCCAGAGGGCGCGGCCGGCGACCGTCATGCGAAAGCCGTGATCGGCGAGCCAGCGCATCCCGGAGAGGGTTTTCGCATGGCTGCCCGCGCCGCGGATGGCGTCGTGCTTTTCGCGCTGCCAGTGGTCGAGCGAGACGCGCAGGGTGAGGCGGGCGCCGTATTTCTCGCGCAGCTCGAGCAGGCCCGCCTGCATGGCCGGGCGCATCATCGGCGTCATGGCATTGGTGAGCACCAGCACCTCGAAGCCGCGCGCGAGGCTTGCGCGGAGCATGGCGAGGATCTCCGGGTTCATGAACGGCTCGCCCCCGGTGAAGCCGATCTCGCGCACGGGCCAGGCGCGCTCCGCGATCTGGTCGAGGAAGTCGCTGACCTCGGCCGCGGTGATATAGGCGAGGCGGTCGTTTTGCGGCGAGCTTTCGATATAGCAATTGGTGCAGGCGATGTTGCACAGCGTGCCGGTATTGAACCACAGCGTGCGCGGCCGGCTGAGCGCCACCCGGGCGCGCGGGCTGCCGTCGGCGGTGGTCTGCGGGTCGATGAACTTGCCCTGATTGGCGGGGGCGATGCGCTGGTCCATTTGCTCCTCTCGTCCTGTGCGCCTGTGCTAACCTGTGGGGCGGGCGAAAAAAACCCCGAACCTGCCTGCTGACGGAATGTTGAAGACTATCATGGCCGGGCGAATGCGTGATAGAAATGTGTGATGGACAGGGGCGGGCGGTTCCGTTACAGGGATCGTTAGCGCTAACAATTTCGCCGGGCGCTGCCGCGCCGGGCAAGGAGAGAGCATGGCTTCGCGTGTGATTCCGGTAGCCCCCTTCGATCTGGTCATTTTCGGCGCCACCGGCGATCTGGCCCGACGCAAGATCCTGCCCGGCCTGTTTCGCCGCTTCTGCGACGGGCAGATGCCGGGCGAGGCGCGCATCATCGGCGCGGCGCGCAGCGAACTGGATGCGGATGGTTTTCGCGCGCTGGTGCGCGCGGCGCTCCGCGAGCATCTGCCCGCGCCCCGGCGCCCGGCGCGCAAGCTGGCGGCGTTTCTGGAGCGGGTCAGCTACTGCCAGCTCGATGCGCGCGGCGCGAAGGGCTGGAAGGCGCTCAAGGGCCTGATTCGCGAAGATGTGGTGCAGGCGTTCTATTTCTCGGTCGGCCCGAGCCTGTTCGGCGATCTCGCCCGGCGGCTCAAGCAGCACGACATTGCCGGCCCCGAGGCGCGCATCGTGGTGGAGAAGCCCTTTGGCCACGATCTTGAAAGCGCCCGCGCGCTCAATGCGACGCTGGCCGCGCATTTCGAGGAGCGCTTCATCTACCGGATTGACCATTACCTGGGCAAGGAGACGGTGCAGAATCTGATGGCCCTGCGCTTTGGCAACATGTTGTTCGAGCCCCTGTGGAATGCCCAATATGTGGATCACGTCCAGATCACCGTGGCCGAGAGCGTGGGGGTGGCCGGGCGCGGGGCCTATTATGACCGCGCCGGCGCCATGCGCGACATGGTGCAGAATCACCTGATGCAGCTTCTCTGCCTCACCGCCATGGAGCCGCCTTCGAAATTCGACCCCGATGCGGTGCGCGACGAAAAGCTCAAGGTGATCCGCGCGCTCGATCCGGTGGCGCCCGGAGACATCGTGCGCGGCCAGTATGAGGGGGCGGAGGGCGTGCCCTCCTACCGCGAGGATGTGGGCAATCCCGAGAGCACCACCGAGAGCTTCATCGCGCTCAGGCTCGAGATTTCCAACTGGCGCTGGAACGGCACGCCCTTCTACCTGCGCACCGGCAAGCGGCTCAGGGCGCGGATGAGCGAGATCGTGATCCAGTTCAAGGAGCCGCCGCATTCGATCTTCGACAGCCCGCCGGGGCAGGGGGCCAACGAGCTTTCGATCCGCCTGCAGCCCGACGAGGGCATGGATCTCAAGGTGACGATCAAGGAGCCCGGCCCCGGCGGCATGCGCCTCATCGACGTGCCGCTGGACATGACCTTTGCCGAGGCGCTGGGCGCGGAGGCGGCGGAGGCGCCCGACGCCTATGAACGGCTGATCATGGACGTGATCCGGGGCGACCAGACCCTTTTCATGCGTGGCGACGAGGTGGAGGCGGCCTGGGCCTGGACCGATCCGGTGATCGCCGGCTGGGAGGCGCGCGGCGACCGGCCGCTCCCTTACGAGCCGGGCTCGACGGGGCCCGAGGATGCGGCTATCCTGCTGCACAGGGACGCGCGCCGATGGAGGGAGCTCAAGGCATGAAACTGCACAGCTATCCGGACCGCGAATTGCTGCATATGGGGGTGGCGGATGCGCTTTCGCGCGACCTGACCATGGCGCTTTCGCGCCCCGGCCGGGCCAGCCTCGCGGTGCCGGGCGGCAGCACGCCGGGGCCGGTCTTCGACCTGCTGAGCGGGCTCGGGCTGGACTGGGAGCGGGTCGATGTGGTGCTGACCGACGAGCGCTGGGTGGGCGAGGACGACCCGCGCTCCAATACAAGGCTCTTGCGCGAGCGCCTGCTCAAGGGGCGCGCCGCCGCCGCCCATCTGGTGCCGCTCCATGCCGATACCGAGACCCCCGAGGAGAGCCTGAGCGTGCTCGAAGGGGCGGTGCGCGCCCTGCGCCCGATCAACGTCGCGCTGCTGGGCATGGGCGAGGACATGCACACGGCGAGCCTGTTTCCGGGCGGCGACAAGCTCGCCACCGCGCTTTCGCCCAACGCGCCGAGCCTGGTTGCCATGCGCGCGCCGGGGGCCGAAGAGCCGCGCGTGACCCTGACCGTGCCGGTGCTCAGGGGGGCGCTCGCCCGTCACCTGATCATCACCGGCGAGGCCAAGCGCGCGGCGCTGGAAGCGGCCCGGGGCAAGCTGCCCGAAGAAGCGCCGATCGCCGCGCTTCTGGACGGGCTCGAAGTCCACTGGGCGCCATGAGCGCGGGCGGGGAAGGCGCGCCCGAAGCCCTGTGGAAACGCCTTGCCAGTCATGGCGCGGCGGCGCGCAACCGCCGCATCGCCGACCTGTTCGCCGCCGATCCCGCCCGCGCCGAGGCTTTCTCGCTGCGCGCCGACGGGCTGCTGCTGGACTATTCGCGCACCAATATCGACCCGCCCAGCCGCGCCGACCTGCTGGCGCTGGCCGAAGCCGCCGGGCTTGCCCGCCGCCGCGCCGCCATGTTTGCCGGCGAACGCATCAACGAGACCGAGGACCGCGCCGTGCGCCACGTGGCCCTGCGCGCGCCCGAGGGCTGCGACTGGGCCGACGCGGGCGCGCTCGAGACGCTCGCGCGGATGCGCGCCTTTGCCAAGGGCGTGCGCGGCGGGCAGGTGCAAAGCCCCGCCGGCGCGCCCTTCGCCGATGTGGTCAATATCGGCATCGGCGGATCCGACCTCGGCCCCGTCATGGCCAGCCGCGCGCTTGCGCCCTACCATGACGGGCCGCGCCTGCATTTCGTCTCCAACGTGGACAGCGCCGATTTCGCCGACACGACGCGCGCGCTCGACCCGGCCCGCACCCTGTTCGTCGTCGCCTCCAAGACCTTCACCACCCAGGAAACCATGCAGAACGCCGCCAGTGCCCGCGCCTGGCTCGAAGCGGCCGGGCTCGAGGCGCCGGGCCACTTCGTCGCCGTCTCCTCGGCCCGTGACCGCGCCCGCGCCTGGGGCATCGCGCCCGAGCGCATCTTCTCCTTTGCCGATTGGGTCGGCGGGCGCTTTTCGCTCTGGGGGCCGGTGGGGCTGGGGCTGATGCTGGCGATCGGCCCGCGCCACTTCGACGAAATGCTCGAAGGCGCCCACGCCATGGACCGCCACTTCCTCAGCGCCGAGGGGGCCGGGAACATGCCGCTGATGCTGGCGCTCACCGGCATCTGGCACCGGCAGGTGATGGGCCATGCCAGCCGCGCGGTGATCCCCTACGAGCACCGCCTCGCCCGCCTGCCCGCCTACCTGCAACAGCTGGAAATGGAGAGCAACGGCAAGTCGGTGGCGATGGATGGCAGCCCGCTCGCCCGCCCCAGCTGCCCCGTGGTCTGGGGCGAGCCGGGCACCAATGGCCAGCACGCCTTCTTCCAGATGCTGCACCAGGGCAGCGACGTGGTGCCGGTCGAATTCCTGCTGGGCAAGCGCGGCCACGAGCCCGGGCTTGCCCGCCACCACCTGCTGCTTGTCGCCAATTGCCTCGCCCAGGGCGAAGCGCTGATGCGCGGGCGCAGCCTCGAGGAATCGCGCGCCCGGCTTGCGGGCAAGGGCCTCGCCCCGGACCAACTTGAGCGCCTCGCCCGCCACCGCACCTTTGCCGGCAACCGCCCCTCGACCACGCTCCTCTACGAGCGCCTCACCCCCCGCACGCTCGGCCGGATCATCGCCCTTTACGAACACCGGGTCTTTGCCGAAGGGGTGATCCTCGGCATCAATTCCTTCGACCAATGGGGGGTGGAGCTGGGCAAGGAACTGGCCACGAGCCTCGTGCCGATCCTCGAAGGCAGGGCCGAAGCCGAGGACAAGGACCCCTCCACCAGAATGCTGCTCGAGGCTCTGAAACAGCCTCCATCATTGGTCTGAAAATATCCCCGCCGGAGGCACGATTTTTCTGCGAAAAATCGTCTCCGCCCGCCCCGAAGCGCGTGTGATGGGAGGGGAGGGGGCTGCCTGACATGTTTCAAAAGCACCCCACATGTCATTGCCATTGAAACGAATCGGACTTCGTGCATTAAAAGACCCATCAAGAGCAACAAGAAAAGAGCGGGAAAAGAGCGAAAAGACTACGCAACACTACGCAAAAAGGCAAAAAGGGAGAGGAAAATGAATATTGCACTCAAGACCGTCCTGACCGGGGCGTTGGCGTTTGGTGTGGGCGCGGGGGCGGCGCTGGCGCAGGAAGTCACGCTGCGGTTTCAGCATTTCATCTCGCCGAAATCCTCCATGTCCACGGAGTTTTTCCAGCCCTGGGCGGATGCGGTGTTCGAGCAGTCGGGCGGACGGCTCAAGATCGAGATCTACCCGGCGATGCAGCTGGGCGGCAAGCCGCCGGCGCTCTATGACCAGATCCGCGACGGGGTGATCGACGGCGGCTGGACGATCCCCTCCTACACGCCCGGGCGCTTTCCCGAGGTGGAGGCGTTCGAACTGCCCTTCATGACCGGGATGGACGCCGAAAGCTCTTCGCGCGCGGCCTGGACCTACACGCAGAAATGGGCCGCCGAGCGCTTTGGCGACGTGCATCTGCTGGCGGTGCATGTGCATGGTCCCGGCGTGGTGCATGTGCAGGGCGATCCGGTGGAAACGGTCGCCGATTTCGACGGGCTGAAGCTGCGCGGCCCCTCGCGCCAGGCCAACAAGCTGCTCGAGGCCGTCGGCGCGACCCCGGTGGGGATGCCGGTGCCGGCCTTTCCCGAGGCGCTGTCCAAGGGCGTGGTCGATGGCGGCGTGATCCCGTGGCAGATCGTGCCTTCGCTCAAGGTCAACGAACTGGCCAAGGGCCATACCGAGATCGGCGGGGATCGCGCGCTGTACAATACCTTCTTCATCTGGGCAATGAACAAGGACGCCTACGAATCCCTGCCCGACGACCTCAAGGCGGTGATCGACGCCAATACCGGCATCGAGGCCTCGGCCATGGCCGGGCGGGCCATGGATATCGGCGACGATCAGGGGCTGGCGGCGACCCAGGCCACCGAGGGCAGCAAGATCGTCACCATGGCCGAAGGCGAGGTGGCCAAGCTGCGCGCCATTGGCGAGGAGCTGACCCAGGCCTGGATCAAGGACATGAACGCCAAGGGGCTCGACGGTGCGGCCATGGTGGCCGACGCCCGGGCCATGGTCGCGGCCGAAGTGGACAAGTAAGCCGGCCACGGCAGCGGGCGGGCGGCGCCGGGCAAGCGCCGCCCGCCTTTTTCCTGACGCGCGCAGCAGGCGGAAAAGGAAGGCGGCAAGGATGATCGCGCGTGACAATCCGGTGCTGATCGCCGGGGCCGGGATTGCCGGGCTCACGCTGGGGCTGAGCCTGCATGAGCAGGGCATCGCGTTTCGCATCTTCGAGGCGGTGGCCGATCCGCGCCCGCTCGGGGTGGGGATCAACCTGCAGCCCATGGCCACGCGCGAGCTTTTCGAACTGGGGCTCGAGGGCGTGCTGGAGCGGGTGGGGCTCGCCACCGGGGAGGTGGCCTATTTCAACCGTTTCGGCCAGGAGATCTGGTGCGAGAAGCGCGGGCTGGCCGCGGGCTATCGCTGGCCGCAATATTCGCTTCACCGCGGCCGCCTGCAGATGGCGCTGCTCGAGGCGCTGCGGGCGCGGGCCGGGGCTGGTTGCGTGGTCACCGGCCAGCGGGTGACCGGCTGGCGGGCGGCGCCGGGCGGCGGCGGTGGCGTGGAGATCGACCTTGAGGGGCGCGCCGGCGGCCCGGCGCAAAGCGCGACGGGTGCGCTGCTCATTGGCGCCGACGGGATCAACTCCGCCATTCGCGCCCGCCTCTACCCGGAGGAGGGTCCGGCCCATTGGGGCGGCACGATGATGTGGCGCGGCATTACCCGCGGGGCGCGTATCCGGGGTGGGCGCTCAATGGTGATGATCGGCGAAAAGCACATCAAGTTCGTGGCTTATCCCATTGAAGACACGCCAGAAGGCAGCCTGATCAACTGGATCGCCGACCTCGCCATGCCGCCCGGATATGACTGGCTCGCCCAGGACTGGAACCGCCCCGGCAGGCGCGCCGACTTCGCCCCGCGCTTTGCCGACTGGCGCTTCGGCTGGATCGACGTGCCGGCGATCATCGAGGCGGCGGAGGGGATCTGGGAATTTCCCATGGTGGACCGCGACCCGCTGCCCCGCTGGAGCTTCGGTCCGGTGACGCTGATCGGCGATGCGGCCCATGCGATGTATCCGATCGGCTCCAACGGCGCCAGCCAGGGGATCATCGACGCGCGCATCCTCGCGCGCATCCTGCGCGACTGGGGGGTGAGTGCGGACGCGCTTGCCGCCTATGACGCAGAGCGGCGCGAGGCGGTGAACCGGGTGGTGCTGGCCAATCGCGGCGACGGGCCGGACAAGGTGCTCGATATCGTCGCCGCGCGCGCGCCGCGGGGTTTCGACGACATCGAGGCGGTGATGCCGCTTGCCGAGCGCCGGGCGCTGGCCGACAGCTACAAGGCGCTGGCGGGGATGGGCATTGACGAGGTGAACGGGCGTCCGTCTATATTGGGCGCAGTGGCGAAGCGGCGGAAGAAGCGGGGGGAGAAGCGGGGGTGAAATGGCGATAGCGAGAGGGGCCGAGCGGCGCGTGGGCCGCCTGATGGAGGTGCTGAGCCGCTGGCTCGCCTATGCGGGGGGCGCGGTGCTGGTGGCGCTGGCGCTGATGACGGTCGCCTCCATCATCGGCCGGGCGCTGCTGCCTTTGGGGCTGCGCCCGATCAAGGGCGATTTCGAACTGGTCGAGGCGGGCTGCGCCATCGCGATCTTCGCCTTTCTGCCCTGGTGCCAGCTCAAGCGCGGCCATGTGACGGTGGATATCTTCATCCAGACCCTTCCGGCGCGCGCGCAGGCCTTTCTGGGGCTGATCGGCGATCTGCTGCTGGCGCTGGCGGCCTGGGTGATCCTGTGGCGGCTGTGGCTGGGCTTTGGCGAGAAGTTCCCCTATGGCAGCGACGCGCTGCGCGGCGCGCTGGCGATGGGCGCGAAGCCCTATTTCGTGGAAACCACCTATGAGCTGGAAATGCCGATCTGGATCCCCTACGCGGCGGCGCTGGTAGGGGCGGGGATGTTTTTCGCGGTGTCGCTCTACTGCGTCTGGCGGGCGCTGAACTGGGTGATCGAGGGGCGGGAGGAGCCGGTATGAGCGGGCTTGAAATCGCCCTGATCGCCTTTGCCCTGATGCTGGGGGCGATCTTTCTGCGCCTGCCGATCGGGCTGGCCATGGGGCTGACCGGGTTTTTCGGCATCTGGTATGTGCTGGGGCGGCCGAGCCCGGCGCTGGCGCAGCTCAAGACCCTCTCCTACGACACCTTTTCCAGCTATTCGCTTTCCATCGTGCCGCTGTTTCTGCTGATGGGGCAGTTTGCGACCAAGTCGGGCATGTCCGCGGCGCTTTTCGAGGCGGCGAGCGACTGGCTCGGCCACCGCCGGGGCGGCGTGGCAATGGCGGCGGTGGGGGCCTGTGCGGGCTTTGGCGCGGTCTGCGGCTCTTCGCTGGCCACGGCCTCGACCATGGGGCAGGTGGCGCTGCCGGAGATGCGCAAGCGCGGCTACTCCGACGCCCTGGCCACCGGGGTGCTGGCCGCCGGCGGCACGCTGGGCATCCTGATCCCGCCCTCGGTGATCCTGGTGATCTACGCGATCCTCACCGAGCAGAACATCGTCAAGATGTTCATCGCCGCCCTGGTGCCGGGGATCCTGGCGGCGCTTGGCTACATGCTCACGGTGGCGATCTTCGTGCGGCTCAATCCGGGCGCGGCCGACACTGCCGGGCGGGTGCCCTATGCGCAGCGCTTTCGCACGCTGGTCAGGATCTGGCCGGTGGTGGTGATCTTTGGCCTGGTGATGGGCGGCATCGCCGCCGACTGGAACTGGAGCCGCGACGGCGTGCAGGCGCTGTTTACCCCGACCGAAGGCGCGGCCGTGGGGGCGGTGCTGACCGGGCTTTACGGGGTCATGACCGGCGGGCTCACCTGGAAGGGCTTTCTCGACTCGATCCTCTCCACGGCCTCGTCGAGCGCGATGATCTTCTTCATCGTGCTGGGGGCGCAGCTGTTCAATTCCTTCCTCGCCTTCACCCAGGCGCCGCAGGACCTGGCCGCCTGGGTCACCGCGCAGGGTTATGCGCCCTATGCGGTGCTGACCATCATGCTGGTGGCCTATCTGCTGTTCGGCTGCGTGATGGACAGCCTCAGCATGATCCTGCTGACCATCCCGATCTTCTACCCGATCATCGAGGCACTGGATTTCGGCCTGAGCGCGGAAATGGCCGGGATCTGGTTCGGCATCCTGGCGCTGATCGTGGTCGAGGTGGGGCTGATCACCCCGCCGGTGGGGATGAATCTCTTTATCATCAATTCCATGGCCCGCGACATCCCGATGAAGGAGACCTACAAGGGCGTGGCGCCTTTCGTGCTCTCGGACCTGGTGCGGGTGGTGCTGCTGGCGGCATTTCCCTCGATCACGCTCTGGCTGGTCGGCGTGATGTTCTGAGGCGCGAGGGCGGGGCGATTTTTCTGCGAAAAATCGTTTGCGCCGGCTTTTCTGCCGGAAGCAAATTTGCCGTGGACGGGGCGGGCAACTGGGCCTAAAACCACGGCGTGGCCCAAGTGGCGGAATGGTAGACGCAGGGGATTCAAAATCCCCCGCCTTTACGGGCGTGTGGGTTCGACTCCCACCTTGGGCACCACATTGGCCGGGCAGATGGGGCTTGGCAGGTGGGGCCGGGCCAGGTGGGTCGGCCGGTTGCGTCACTGTGAGCGCGGGACTGAAGGGTCCTGAGCCTAGAAACGCCCCCGGTTCGGGGTCAGCCATGCGGGCCAGCCGAACAGCTGGTCGATCGCATAGAGCACGAGGCAGAGCGCCACGACTGCCAGCACCAGATATACCCGGCGCGCCGAAGGCGGGTGGCGTGCCCAGCGCGCCGCGCGCAAGAGCCAGCGCGGGTCCATCAGCCCTGCTCCTCGAGGAAGCGGACCTTGCCGATATGGTCGAGATTGCGGTTGCGCTGGGCGAAGTCGATGCCGTAGCCGACCACGAATTCGTCCGGTATCTCGAAGCCGATCCAGTCGGCGGCGATGTCCACCTCGCGCCGCGAGGGCTTGTCGAGCAGCGCGATGGTCCTGAGCTTCTTCGGCCCCTTGGCCTTGAGCAGGCCGACCACGTGTTTCAGCGTATGGCCGGTATCGACGATATCCTCGACCACCAGCACGTCGCGCCCCTGTATCTCGCCGCGCAGATCCTTGAGGATGCGCACCTCGCGCGAGCTTTCCATGGCGTTGCCGTAGGAAGAGGCCTCGATGAAATCCACCTCCACCGGCAGGTCGAGCTCGCGCACCAGGTCGGCGATGAAGACGAAGGAGCCGCGCAACAGCCCGACCACGACCAGCTTGTCGGTGCCGGCGAATTCGGCCTCGATCTCGGCCGCCAGCGCCTCGATGCGCGCGGCGATCGCCTTGGCAGAAATCATCGGCTCGATGACATAAGGACGCGTGGGCATGGCTTCCCCCTTGAACTTCGCGCCGATCCTATGACATCTGCGCACAGAGGTCACGGACGGATTGGGCGACATGCCGACACATCGAGAAAAGCGCAAGCTCCCCTACAGCGCGGATCAGGTCTATGAACTGGTGGCCGACGTGGCCCGCTACCCGGAATTCCTGCCCTGGAACGCGGCTGCGCGGATCCGTTCGCGCCGCGATCTGGGCGACGGGCGCGAGGAGCTGCTGGCCGATCTGGTGGTGGCCTTCAAGGTGTTTCGCGAGCGTTTCGGCAGCCGGGTGGTGCTGGACCCGGCGCGCCGGCGCATCGACACCGAATATCTCGACGGCCCGTTTCGCTATCTGCGCTCCTGGTGGCAGATCGAGCCGGCCGAGGGAGGGTGCGAGGTGGAATTCTTCGTCGATTTCGAGTTTC
>JALWTH010000020.1 GCA_027082975.1 Paracoccaceae bacterium
ATATGGCGGCGGTTGGCGAAGTCGTAGGGCAGGTAGCCGGTGGGGGTGAAGGGCATGGCTGTCTCCGTGACGGCGGGATTTGCGGGCAGGCGGGTGCGGCCGGGGCGATTTTTCGCAGAAAAATCGGGGCGAGGGGGCGCTGCCCCCTCGTGCTCCCCCGGGATATTTTCGAACAGAAGAAGAAGGGGGCGGGGGGCGGGCGCTCGGCCGGTTCAGCCGATGAAGGCCTTGTAGGCGGCTTCGTCCATGAAATCCTCCATCGGCGCGAGGTCGGCGGGCTTCATGCGGAAGAACCAGCCTTCGCCCTCCGGGTCTTCGTTGACCTTGGCCGGGTCATCGACAATGGCGCTGTTGACGGCGGTGATTTCGCCGTCAAGCGGGGCGAGGATGTCGGAGGCGGCCTTGACGCTTTCGATCACCACGATTTCGTCGTCCTTGCTGACTTCGTCGCCTTCTTCGGGCAGTTCGACAAAGACGATATCGCCCAGCTGTTCGGCGGCGTGGGCGGTGATGCCGACGGTGACGGTGCCGTCGTCTTCGGTGCGCAGCCATTCGTGCTCTTCGGTGTATTTCATGTGGGTCTCCCTGGGTTAGCGTTTGTAGGTGGAGGGGCGGAAGGGCATGTCGGCGACGCTGACGGGCAGGCGCTTGCCGCGCACCTCGCCAAAGAGTTCGCTGCCGGTGGCGGCGTGGGGGGCGGCCACGTAGCCCATGGAAACGGGGGCGGCGAGGCTGGGGCCGAAAGCGCCGGAGGTGACATGGCCGATCGGCTCGGCGTCCTCGGCGCTGGCGAAGATCTGCGTGCCCGGGCGCATCGGCGCGCGGGTGCCGGGCAGCAGGCCGACGCGGCGGCGGGGCGCGCCGTTTTCGAGCTCGTCGAGGATGCGGCTGGCGCCGGGGAAGCCGCCTTCGCGCGCGCCGCCGCTGCGCCGGGCCCTCTGGATCGCCCATTCCAGCGCCGCTTCCACGGGGCTCGTGGTCTCGTCGATATCGTTGCCATAGAGGCAGAGCCCGGCTTCGAGGCGCAGGGAGTCGCGGGCGCCGAGGCCGATCGGCTCCACTGCCGGGTCGTCGAGCAGGCTGCGGGCGAGGTCTTCGGCGCGCGCGGCGGCGACCGAGATTTCGAATCCGTCCTCGCCGGTATAGCCCGAGCGCGACACCCAGAGCGGCCCGAAGGGGCTGTCGAACACCGCCGCATCCATGAAGCGCATGGCCGCGGTTTCAGGCGCGATTTTCGCCAGTACCGATTCGGCCGCCGGCCCCTGCAGCGCGAGCAGGGCGCGGTCGGTGATTTCCTCGACTTCGCAGGCGAGGCTGGCGCGCAGATGGGCGATGTCGGCGGCCTTGCAGGCGGCGTTGACCACCAGCAGCAGGTGATCGCCGCGGTTGGCGATCATCAGGTCATCGAGGATGCCGCCGGCCTCATTGGTGAAGAAGGCGTAGCGCTGGCGGCCCTCGGCGAGCCCGGTCAGGGCCTGGGGCACGAGGCGCTCGAGTTCGGCGGCCGCGCCTGCCCCGTGCAGGATCACCTGGCCCATATGGCTGACATCGAACAGCCCGGCCTGCTCGCGGGTATGCAGGTGCTCCTTCATCACCCCGAGCTTGTATTGCACCGGCATTGAATAGCCGGCAAAGGGCACCATCCTGGCGCCCAGTTCCCGGTGCAGCGCGTGTAGCGGCGTGGTCTTCAACTCGGCGGTATCGCCCATGGCTCTCTCCGTCTCATCGCCGGAAAAGCCCGGCACCATGCGCACGCGTGGTGCGCGTGATGCCCCCTCTGTCCTTTTGCCTGAGATCGTTATCCCTTCGGCGGGCGCCGCCGGGCGCCTCTCTCCAGAGTTTCTGCCCCCGAGCGGTCCATGGGCCTGAGAGTTTACCGGGGCGGTTGCTCCTTCGGCACTGGCCTGCCAGTCTGGCGCCAGATTCTCCCGTTCGGGTGGCGCGACATTAGCGTGCGATCGGGGGGCTGGCAAGGCGGTATTCCGCTGTATGCGGGGAGGGGCGCGGGATGGAGGTCAGGCATTTCTTCGGCTATGGCTCGCTGGTCAACCGGGCGACGCATGGCTATGCCGGGAGCTTCCCGGCCCGCCTGAAGGGCTGGCGGCGGGCCTGGCGGCGCACGCCGCATCGGGCGCTGTGCTATCTCACGGCGGTGGAAGCGCCGGGGGCGGAGATCCTCGGCCTGGTGGCGCCGGTGCCGGCCCGCGCACAGGAGGCGCTGGACCGGCGAGAGCAGGCATATGGGCGGCTGGACGTGAGCCGCGCCACGGCCCATGAGGGGCCGGAGGGGGTGGCGGTGGAACTGCAT
>JALWTH010000021.1 GCA_027082975.1 Paracoccaceae bacterium
CTCTGGCGCTCGCCACCCTGGCGCTGGCGCGTTGGGGGGCGGGCTGGCTCGAAGCCGCGGGGCTGGGCTGGGCGGCGCAATATCCGGGCGCCTGGGTGCTGCCGCTCAAGGACTGGGTCTCGGCGGCGATGAAATGGCTGGTCGAGGATGTGAGCTTCGGCCTGTTCAGCTTTCAGGACCTGACCCGGGCGCTGGCCTGGCTGATCGAGCAGCCCTATGACGCGGTGCGCGCCCTGCTCGCCGACGGGTTCAAGGACGGCCCCGGCCGGCGCGCCAAGGAGATCCTGCCGCCGCTTTCCTGGCTCACCATCACCGCCGCCGCCATGGCGCTGGGCCATTATGCGCGCAGCTGGGGGCTGGCGCTGGTGGTGGGGCTTTCGTTTCTCTACCTGTCGATCTTCGGCCAGTGGGAAAGCGCGATGGTCACGCTTTCCTCGGTGATCATCGCGGTGCCGATCGGGGTGCTGGGCGGGCTGGGGCTGGGCATCCTCGCCTATCGCCACCCCCCTTTCGAGCGCGCCCTGAAGCCGGTGCTGGACCTGATGCAGACGATCCCGGTATTCGCCTATCTGGTGCCGATCCTGGTGCTGTTCGGATTCGGCCCGGTAGCGGCGCTGGTGGCGACGGTGATTTATGCCATGCCGCCGATGGTGCGCGTTACCGTGCTGGCGCTGCGGGGGGTGTCGGACGAGATCAGGGATTTCGCCACGATGTGCGGCTGCACGGTGCGCCAGACGACCTGGCGGGTGCTGGTGCCGTCTGCCCGGGCGCGCCTGATGGTGGGGGTCAATCAGGTGATCATGCTGAGCCTCAACATGGTGATCATCGCTTCCATGATCGGCGCCGGGGGGCTGGGTTTCGACGTGCTGTCGGCCCTGCGCAGGCTCGATATCGGCGGCGGGTTCGAGGCCGGGATTGCCATCGTCATCCTCGCCATTGCCGTGGATCGGCTGAGCCAGGCGCTCTCCGAGCGCGCGGCGCGGGGCGGGCAAGGGGGCGCGCCTTCGGCGCGGGTTGAAGGTGGCGCGCCTTCGGCGCGACGCAACAGGAGGCCGGCCGCTGTCGCGGCCGGCTGGCTCGCCCGCTACCGGCGCAGCGCCATGGTGCTCGCGATCCTGGTGACGAGCTTCGCGCTGGGGCGTTTCTGGCCGGTATTTCAGGCATATCCCAAGGCCTGGTGGCTCACCACCGGCGACTTCTGGGACAATTCCGTGAAATATCTCAACATCCATTACTACGACGCGTTCGAGGCGGTGAAGCTGTTTTTTCTCGACTGGTTCCTGCTGCCGACCAAGCGCTTCCTGCTCGCCCTGCCCTGGCCCTGGGCGCTGGCCATGCTGGTGCTGGCGGGCTGGCGCTTCGGCGGCTGGAAGCTGGCGGCGCTGAACGGGGCGCTGGGCCTGTTCGTGCTCGTCACCGGCATGTGGGAAAAGGCGATGATCACGGTCTATCTCTGCGGGGTGTCGGTATTCCTCGCCTCGCTGATCGGCGTGCCCCTGGGCATCTGGGCGGCGACCAGCCGGCGGGCGGGGCGCGTCATCGGCGTCGTGATCGACACGCTGCAGACCCTGCCGAGCTTCGTCTACCTGATCCCGGTGGTGATGCTGTTTCGCATCGGCGACTTCACCGCCATGGTGGCGATCGTGCTCTATGCGCTGGTGCCGGCGGTGCGCTATGCGGCGCATGGGGTGGGGGCGACGCCTGCGGAACTGGTCGAGGCCGGGGTGGTCTCGGGCTGCACGCGGCGCCAGATCCTGACCCGGATCCGCCTGCCGCTGGCGCTGCCGGAGCTGCTGCTGGGGCTGAACCAGACCATCATGCTGGCGCTGTCGATGCTGGTCATCACCGCTCTTGTCGGCACCCGCGATCTGGGCCAGGAGGTCTATATCGCGCTGACCAAGGCCGATGTGGGTCGCGGGCTGGTGGCCGGGCTGGCGATTGCCTTCATCGCCATCATCGCCGACCGGATCATCACCGCGGGCGCGCGGGCGGCGCGCATCCGTTACGGGCTGGAGCAAGCGCAGGGCTAGAGCGAGGGAGACAGAGCAGATGGAGAAGGCAAATGGATAAGGCAAATGGATAAGGACGCGGCCATCGCCCGTATCGAGGCGCTGGATATCTGGCAGGGCGCGCCCGAAATCGCGCCGATCAGCGGCGGGCGCACCAATCTCAATTTCAAGGTGACGGATGCGGCGGGCGCCCATGTGGTGCGGCTGGGCGAGGATATCGGCCACCACCATGTGCTGCGCTTCAACGAGTTGGCGGCGGCGCGCGCGGCCCATGCGGCGGGGCTCTCGCCGGCGCTGCGCCACGCGGAGAAGGGGCTTACGGTGATCGAGTTCATCGAGGCCCGCACCTTGCAGGAATCCGACATTCGGGACCGCAAGACCCTGGGGCGCGTGGTGGAAATCTTGCACAAATGCCACATTTCGCTGCCAAGGCACCTTCGCGGCCCGGCGCTGATCTTCTGGGTCTTTCATGTGCTGCGCGACTATGCCGCCACGCTGGAAGAGGCGGCGAGCCCCTATGCGCCGATGCTGGGCGAGTTTCGCGCCCTGGCCGAGGAGCTCGAAGCTGCCGCCGGCCCCTTTGACATCGTGTTCGGCCATAACGACCTGGTCGCGGCCAACATCCTCGACGACGGCGAGCGCCTGTGGCTGATCGACTGGGATTATGCGGGCTTCAACACGCCGCTCTTCGATCTCGGCGGGCTGGCCTCCAATAACGGGCTGAGCGCGGCGGATGAGCGTTACATGCTCGAGCTTTACTTCGGCCGCCCCGCCGACGACGCCCTGTTTCACCGCTATTTCGCCATGAAGACCGCTTCGATCCTGCGCGAGGCGATGTGGTCCATGGTCAGCGAAGCCACCTCGAGTCTCGATGTGGATTATGCCGCCTATACGGCGGAAAACCTGGACCGCTTCCGCGCCGTCCTTTCCGATTATCGCAACCTGTGAGGCCCCCTATGCGCGATCTTCCTTCCTCGGCCCGGGTGGTCGTCATCGGCGGCGGCATCGTCGGCTGCTCCACCGCCTATCACCTGGCGCATATGGGCGTCGAAGTGCTGCTCATCGAGCGCAGGAAGCTCACTTCCGGCACCACCTTTCATGCCGCGGGCCTGGTCGGCCAGCTGCGCTCCAATGCGAATATCACCGAGCTGCTGGTCTATTCGGTCGATCTCTACCGCCGGCTGGAGGAAGAGACCGGGCAGGCCACCGGCTGGAAGATGAATGGCGGCCTCAGGCTGGCCTGCAGCGAGGCGCGCTGGACCGAGGTCAGGCGGCAGGCCACCACCGCGCGCAGCTTCGGGCTGGAGATGCACCTTCTGAGCCCGCGCGAGGCGCAGGAAATCTGGCCGCTGATGCAGGTGGATGACGTGGTGGGAGCGGCCTTTCTGCCCACCGACGGGCAGGCCAACCCCTCCGACATCACCATGGCCCTGGCCCGGGGCGCGCGGCGCAAGGGGGCGCGGATCGTCGAGGATGTGAAGGTCACGGGGCTCGCGATCGAGGCCGGCGTCATTCGCGGCGTCGAGACCACGGCCGGGCCGGTCGCCTGCGAAAAGGTGGTGCTCTGCGCCGGCCAGTGGAGCCGCGACTTTGCCGCCCGTTACGGCGTCAGCGTGCCGCTGGTCAGCATGCAGCACCAATATATGGTAACCGAGCCGATCGAGGGCGTGACGAGCGACCTGCCGACCCTGCGCGACCCGGACCGGCTCACTTATTACAAGGAAGAGGTCGGCGGGCTGGTCATGGGCGGCTATGAGCCCGACCCGCTCCCCTGGGCGCTGGACGGCATCCCGCCGGGCTTTCATTTCAGCCTTCTGGACGCGGATTTCGACCATTTCGAGCCGCTGATGAAACTGGCGCTGGGCCGTGTGCCGGCGCTTGAAAGCGCCGGGGTCAGGACCCTGACCAACGGCCCCGAGAGCTTCACCCCGGACGGCAATTTCATCATCGGCGAGGCGCCCGAGCAGCGGGGCTTCTTCGTCGGGGCGGGGTTCAATGCCTTTGGCATCGCCGCGGGGGGCGGCGCGGGCATGGCGCTGGCCGAATGGGTGGCCAATGGCGCGCCGCCCTATGACCTCTGGGCCGCCGATATCCGCCGCTTCGGCGCCCCGCAGCGCGATATGGCCTGGCTCGGCGCGCGCACCGCCGAGGCCTATGGCAGGCATTACGCCATGGCCTGGCCGCACGAAGAGCACGCCTCCGCCCGCCCCTGGCGCACCTCCCCGCTTTACGCGCAGCTCAAGGAGCAAGGGGCGGTGTTTGGCGAAAAGCTGGGCTGGGAGCGGCCCAATTGGTTCGCGGGCACCGGCGAGGCGGCGCATGACATCTACTCTTTCGGCCGGGCGAACTGGTTTGACGCCGTGGGGCGCGAGCACCGCGCCGTGCGTGAAGCGGCGGGGCTGTTCGACCAAAGCTCCTTTGCCAAGTTCACCCTCACCGGCCCTGACGCCGCCGCGGTGCTGAACCGCATCGCCGCCAACGATGTGGACCGCCCCCCCGGCGCGCTGATCTATACCCAGATGCTCAACGACGCGGGCGGGATCGAGGCCGACCTGACCGTGGCCCGTATCAGCGAGGAGGAATATTACATCGTCACCGGTACCGGCTTTGCCACCCATGATTTCGACTGGATCGCGCGCCATATCCCGCCCGGCGCTCGGGCGCGCCTGAGCGACATCACCGAGCAAAGGGCGGTGCTCTCGCTGATGGGCCCGCGCGCGCGCGACATCCTCGCAGCCGTCACCGATGCGGATATCTCCAACGAAGCCTTCCCCTTCGCCACCCATCAGAGCCTGCATGTCGCCGGCTGCCCTCTGCGCGCCCTGCGCGTCACTTATGTGGGCGAGCTGGGCTGGGAGCTGCACCTGGCCACCGAAGACGCCGGTGCCGTCTATGACGCGCTGATGCAGGCGGGGCAGGGGCACGGGCTGGTCAATGCCGGCTACCGGGCGATCGAGAGCCTCAGGCTGGAGAAGGGCTACCGCGCCTGGGGCAGCGATATCGGCCCCGACCACACGCCCGACGAGGCCGGGTTGGGCTGGGCGGTGCGGCTCGACAAGGGCGCGTTTCTCGGCCGCGAAGCGGTCCTGCGCCAGCGCCGCGAGGGTATCCGCAAGCGCCTCGCCTGTTTCACCGTCGAGGCCCCGGAGGCGATCCTGCACGGGCGCGAGACCATCTACCGCGATGGCGAGCGCGTCGGCTGGCTTACCTCGGGCGGTTACGGGTACACGGTCGGGAAATCCATCGGCTATGGCTATGTGCGCCACGAGCGGGCGGGCGATCCGTCCTGGCTCGCCGCCGGCAGCTACGAGCTGGAAATCGCCACCCGGCGCTTCCCCGCCCGTTTCGAGCCGCGCCCGCTCCATGACCCGGACATGAGGCGTATCAGGGCCTGAGCTTTTCTGCCTTGCAGCCGCGAAAGGCACCCGTCATCAGGCCCGGTGGCCTTCTTCCGGGGGGCGACGAGAAGCGCCTGGAGGGCGCGCCGAGGTGGCCGGCTCAGCCCTTTTTCGCGGCCTTCTTGCGGCGCGCCGGGCGCTTGCCCTTTTTCGCGGCCTTTTCGGCGATCAATTCCACCGCGCGCTCAAGCGTCACCTCTTCGGGCTTGAGGTCACGGGGCAGGGTGGCGTTGATCTTGTCCCATTTCACATAGGGGCCATAGCGGCCGTCCATGACATTGACCGGGCCGCCATGTTCGGGGTGCTCGCCAAGCTCCTTGAGCGGCTTGGCCGCCTGGCGGGAGCGGCCGGGGCCGCGGGCGGCCTTTGCCGCCAGCGCCTCGACGGCGCGGTTCATGCCGATGGTAAAGACCTCTTCCACCTCGCCGATATTGGCGTAGGTCTTCTGCTCCTTGCCGTCCTCGCCGACCCTGGTCCACATCACATAAGGCCCGTAGCGGCCGATATTGGCGTGGATCTGCCCGCCTTCGGGGTGGTCGCCGACAAAGCGCGGCAGGGAGAGCAGCGTCAGCGCGCGCTCCAGCGTCATCTCCTCGGGGCGCCAGCCCTTGGGCAAGCTGGCGCGGTCGGGCTTCGGGTTCTCCTCCGTGGGCTCGCCGCGCTGCACATAGGGGCCGAAGCGGCCGGATTTGAGCCAGATCTCGTCTTCGCCGTCGATCCCCAAGAGCTTGTCGGTGCCCTCGGCCCCCTCGCCGGCGATGGGGCGGGTGTAGCGGCATTCGGGGTAGCGCGAACAGCCGACAAAGCCGCCGGTGCGCGAGGATTTCAGGTGCAGCCTGCCCTCGCCGCATTTGGGGCAGATGCGCGGATCGGTGCCGTCTTCGCGCGGCGGGTAGAGCTGGGGGGCCAGCGCCTCGTCGAGCACGTCGAGCACCTGGGAGATGCGCAGCTCGCTGGTCTCGGCAATGGCCGCGGAAAAATCGCGCCAGAAGCGGGCCAGCACCTGCTTGTAGTCGATCTCGCCCGCCGAGATGCGGTCGAGGTCTTCTTCCAGCTGGGCGGTGAACTCGTAGCCCACATATTTGCGGAAGAAATTCAAGAGGAAAATGGTGACGATGCGCCCCTTGTCCTCGGGGATCAGGCGGCCCTTTTCCTTGCGGACATAGCCGCGGTCCTGAATCGTGGTGACGATGCTGGCATAGGTCGAGGGGCGGCCGATGCCGAGCTCTTCCATGCGCTTGACCAGCGTCGCCTCGGTATAGCGCGGCGGGGGCTGGGTGAAGTGCTGCTCGGGGGTGACGCGCCGCTTTTCGGCCGCCTCCCCCTCGGCGATCTGCGGCAGGCGGCGGTCGCTGTCATCCACCACCGCGTCATCGTCGCGCCCCTCTTCATAGACCCGCATGAAGCCGTCGAACAGCACCACCTGTCCGGTCGCGCGCAGGCGCAGCTGCTCGTCGTCGCTGGCCACGTCCACGCTGGTGCGCTCAAGGCGCGCGGCCGCCATCTGGGAAGCGAGCGTGCGCTTCCAGATCAGATCGTAGAGCTTGCGCTGGTCGGCCTCGAGGCGGGCGAGCTTGCCCGCGTCCCGGCTCATGTCGGTCGGGCGGATGCATTCGTGGGCTTCCTGGGCGTTTTTGGCCTTGTTCTTGTAATAACGCGGCTTTTCAGGCGCATATTCGGCCCCGTAGCGCGCGGCGATCTCGGCCCGGGCGGCGCGCACGGCCTCGGGCGCCATGTCGATCCCGTCGGTGCGCATGTAGGTGATGTAGCCGGCTTCATAGAGGCGCTGGGCGAGGTTCATGGTCTGGCGCGCCCCGAAGCCGAACTTGCGGCTGGCCTCCTGCTGCAGCGTCGAGGTCATGAAGGGGGGCGAGGGGTTGCGGCTGGCGGGCTTTGATTCGACGCGCGCAACGTGCAGCATGCGGCTCTCGACCGCCTGCACCGCCAGCGAGGCGGTGGCCTCGTCGGCGAGGTCGAACTTGCCGAGCTTCTTGCCGGCGAAATGGGTGAGGCGGGCCTCGTATGTCTGCCCGCGCGGGGTGGCGAGCAGCGCCTTGACGCTCCAGTATTCGCGCGGGGTGAAGGCCTCGATCTCCATCTCGCGCTCGACGATGAGCCTGAGGCAGACCGATTGCACCCGCCCGGCCGAGCGCGCGCCCGGCAGCTTGCGCCAGAGCACCGGCGAGAGGTTGAAGCCCACCAGATAATCAAGCGCGCGGCGCGCCAGATAGGCCTCGACCAGCGGACCATCCACCTGCCGGGGGTTTTTCATCGCTTCGGTCACGGCCGACCTGGTGATCGCGTTGAACACCACCCGGCTGACGGCGGTATCCTTTTTGATCGCGCGGCGCTTGCGCAGGGTCTCCTCGAGATGCCACGAGATCGCCTCGCCCTCGCGGTCGGGGTCGGTGGCGAGGATCAGCTCGTTATCGGCCTTCAGCGCATCGGCGATCGCCTTCACATGCTTGCGCGAGTCCGCGCCCACCTCCCATTTCATGGCGAAGTCGTGCTCCGGGTCCACCGAGCCATCCTTGGGCGGCAGGTCGCGCACATGGCCGTAAGAGGCCAGCACCGTATAATCCTTGCCCAGATACTTGTTGATGGTCTTGGCTTTGGCCGGGCTCTCGACGACGACAACGGGCATGGGTTTCCTTTCGCTCTGCGGCGCGAAGCGGGCACGCCATGGGGGCGTTAGATGGGTCGGGAAAGGGGGGAATGTCAAGGTGCGGGCCGTCGGAGGCGGGCGGCGCGCCCGCCTCGCGGGGCCGTTGGCCGGCTCAGTCGCGCCTGGGCACGTTCACGGCGATCTTGCTGGCCGGGCGGCTCGAACAGGCCTCATACCAGCGGTTGACATTCTCGAGATCGTCCATCTCCAAGAGGTCGTGGGCGTCGTAATGGCCCTTCAGCACCCGGATCCAGGGCCAGACGGCGATATCGGCGATGCTGTAATCGGCGCCCATGATGTAGTCGCGCCCCTCCAGGCGCTCGTCGAGCACGCCCAGAAGGCGCATGGTCTCTTCCTTGTAGCGCTCGAAGGGGCGCTTGTCCTCGATCTCTTTGCCGGCGAAGGCGTGGAAGTAGCCGAACTGCCCCATCATCGGGCCGACGCCACCCATCTGCCACATCAGCCACTGGATGGTGTGGTAGCGCTCCGCCGGGTCTTTCGAGAGGAATTTCCCCGTCTTTTCCGCAAGATAGATCAGGATCGCGCCCGATTCCCACAGCGGCAGGGGCTTGTCGCCCGGCCCGTGCGGGTCGATGATCGCGGGGATCTTGTTGTTGGGGTTGAGCGAGAGGAATTCGGGGCTGAACTGGTCGTCATCGGCAAAGCGGACCAGGTGCGGCTCATAGGCAAGGCCGGTCTCCTCGAGCATGGCCGAGACCTTCACCCCGTTGGGCGTGGGCACGGAATAGAGCTGGATCGCGTCCGGGTTTTCGGCGGGCCAGCGGCGGGTGATTTCGAATTGGTCGAGCATGGGTTTCCCCTTGTCTGAGCATTGTCCGAGCGTTCGGCCGGGTCGGAAACGCGATGCCTTTGCCGGCCGGTCAAGGAGCGATATGGCCCGGAAACGGGGGGCGCGCAAGGGGTGAGTGGTGACTCACATGGGGCCGGGCGCGGAATTTCCCGGCGGCAAGCATTTGTCAATCCTTTGCGCCGATACTGACCCCAACGGTTCTCAGAACGGGATTCGGCGGCGTGAGGCGTCTGGCGATTGCAGCGGTGATATGTGTCCTGGCGGCCTTGAGGGCGCAGGCCGGGCCGGTCTCGCTGCTGGATGCGGCCCTGTTCGGCACCGGGGGGCAGCCGGTGCTGGCCCTGGGCGCGGGGGGCGGGCGCCGGGTCGGGGATGGCG
>JALWTH010000022.1 GCA_027082975.1 Paracoccaceae bacterium
ATCCACCAGATCGCGGCGCCAAAACACCGGATTTCTCCGGCAAAATGGGCACGCGCCGGTGCGCAAGCATGATTGTCAACAGGCCCTAACCCGGCGCGGCTACGATTTTTCTGCGAAAAATCGGGCGCACCGCCGACCGCTTTCGCGCGCGCCTGCAACGCGCCCGCACAGCCCGTTTCGCCCCTTCACCTTTGCCCTTTCTCCCTTTCATCTTTCGCCAAATACTCCCGCCGGAGGCATGAAATCGCCCGGCACCCGCTCCGGGGGCCGGGCCGCCCTGCGCCTGCCCCTTGCCCCCTCGCAAGATATGGCCGATGCTGGCCCCCGAAGCCACCAATCACCAAGCCTCCGGGAGCCAGCCCCATGAGTCATGACCTGCGCGACGGCGAAATCGCCCTGCCCTTCGACCCGGCCGAGACCGCCGACGGCCCGCGGGTCGCCTTCATCGGCCGGATCCGCTCGCCCTGGCAGCCCGGCGCCGCGCCGCGCAATATCCGCAAGGCCCGCGAGGCGGGCTGCGATGGCGCGCGGGTGGAGCTTGCGCCCGCCTATGCCCCCGGCCTCACCGGGCTCGCGGTCGGCCAGCCCATCGTGCTGCTCTACTGGATGGACCGCGGCCGGCGCGACCTGATCCTGCAGCGCCCCGGCCATGCGGACGGCCCGCGCGGCACCTTTGCGCTGCGCTCGCCGGTCAGGCCGAACCCGGTCGCGCTCGCCACCGTGCGCATCACCGCGCTCGATGCGGCGCGCGGCATCGTCGGCATCGACGCCATCGACTGCTACGATTCGACCCCGCTCATCGACCTCAAGCCGTGGATCCCCACCATCGACAGCCCGCCGCAATCCTGACCGCCTGTCACCGGCTGACAGGCCGCTGATATTGAATATCACCCCGCCCAACCGCAATCTGACCGGACATTTCACCAACGGAGAACCAGATGAAAACCCTGATACGCGCCGCCCTCTTCACCCTGCCCCTGCTCGCCGCCGGCAGCCAGGCCGCGCTGGCCGAAGTCCAGAAGCGGGTCAAGAACACCAATTCGGGCTATCTCAATGTCCGCAGCGGACCGGGCACCAATTATGCCGATATCGGCGATCTGCCCTCCGGCACGCTCGTCAGCGTGCTGGGCTATGACCCTTCCGGGCGCTGGGCGATCATCAACTGGCAGGGCCAGGTCGCCTATGTGGCGCGCTCCTTTCTCGTCGATCCGGCCCAGACCCAGCCGCAGGCGGTGAATGACGGCACCGGGATGCACCGGGTCAACGGCATCCCCGCCAATGACCCCGATGGCGGCCTCGTGGTGCGGATCGGCCCCGGCACCGGCTTCGGCCGCCTGCTGGTCCTGCCCGAGGGCACGGCGGTCAACGTGGTCGAGATCAGCCCGAACCGCAAATGGTCGCGCGTCGAGCTCTCCGACGGCGGCTATGGCTGGGTGCGCAACCGCTACCTGCGCTCCACGGCGCCCCAACCCCAGCCCCAGCCGCAACCGCAGCCGGGCGCGACCTATGTCGTCACCACCCCGGCCTATCCGGTCCAGGTGTTCGAATTCCCCAACGACACCGCGCCGCAGATCACCACCCTTGCGCCCAATACGCCGATCGCGGTGCTGGAGCCGCTCAGCGGCGACTGGCTCAAGGTCTCGGTCCAGGGACAGGTGGGCTACATGCACGGGACCGGCACCACCATGGGCGGCGGCTCGACCAGCCCGCAGGGGATGCAGGCGGGGCTCACCTGCGCCGGCACCGAGCCGTTCTGGACCTTCCAGATCAATACCAACGGCACCACGTCCTTCGAGGATGTCGGCAGCCAGGGCGCGCCGATCACCGGCGCCATTACCAGCGTCGGCGGCAGCAGCTACCCCTACAGCTTCCAGTCCGGCGCCATTTCGGGACAGCTGAACAACCAGCAATGCTCCGACGGCATGTCGGACATCATCTATCCGTTCGAGCTGTTCCTGACCGTGACCACGAACGGCTCCTCGCAGACCCTCCAGGGCTGCTGCCTGCTGCAATAGCGCATCGGCGCGCAAGACGGGGGCGGTGCGCCGCCCCCTCTGCCCGGCCTCAGCCGCATTGCGCCTCGGCCGCCGCGCCCCAGGCCTGATACAGCTCCCAGAAGCGCTCGTCCGAGCGCCGGTCGGAGGCGCGCAATTCCTGGCTCAGATGCGGATCGGCAAAGAATTTGGCAATCCGCCGCTTCTGCGACGCGCTGAACATCGGCCGCGCCACCCGCTCGATACAGGTACAAAGCTCGCGCGACGCCGCCGCCCGGTCGGCCTTGAGACACGCCCGCTTGATCGCCCCGGCCTCGGCCATGCCAGCCGAAAGCCCTGCGGACATTGCCGCCACGAATAGCAAATGTTTCATCTGTCGCCTCGTTCACCCCCCAAGGCCCCGACCCCATAGCGCAAATGTGCGATTCGTGCAATTTCGGGGTGGGGCGTGGATGGATGGAGTGAAGCCGTCCTCAGGGCAAACCAGACAATTTGGCCATCAAGCATCTGTGACACGGGCAATACTTGCCAAGCCCGCTGCCTTGTATTGGTATTGTTATAAGTGCTCGATAAATATAATGCTTGATTGTGCTGCCCGACTTTGCACTCACCCTACGCGCGAATCGGCTGGAGCAAACAGGAGATACAGCATGACGGGATTTCGCATCTGGGCGGTCGGGCTTTTCACTCTTTTTCTGCATGGTGCGATGGCGCCCGCGGTTTCCGAAGAGGCGGTCCAGACATATCCGGTTTCACTGGAGCCCGGCGGATTTTGCGGCTACTGGCGGGTTGTTCCCACCGACACGTCCAAGCCGAACAAGCCGGACCATTCAGCCTGCATCCCGGCTGAACCGAAAAGCGCAGACGGATATTATTTCGGCCAATGCCGGTTATGGCTGCCGGAAGGCCGTTACAAATGGGATATCTATTCCATGGACGGGGTCCAGATACACTTTTCCGTTGCCGACAATGGCACGGTCTCGGTCGAGGCCCCGGCCGGATCCACCGCATCCGCCGCGCAGACCAAGAGCGGTGCCAGGCTGGACCTGTTGCTGAACCATGTGGAAGTCGTTTCAGGCAGCTATGGCGGTGTCTGGGGCTTTGAGCGGATTGGCACCATGACCACCCAGACCGGATGCACCGAAAAGCGGGCAACCACCATTCCGATCGGCGCCCGATGGCTGTTTTCCCTCGGCAACAAGACGGTATGGATTGACCAGAACTCGCAGGGAGCCCTTTTTGCCGAGGTCAATGAAAGCCTGACAATCATGCGCAACGACCCGGGACAGCCCGGCAAGATCGGCCTTGTCACGCGAAAGGTGACGATCACCCCACCTCCGGGTGGAGCCAACATGCCCTGGATCATTTCCGAAGGCGAGGCCGGCCGGCCGACGACTGGCGCGCGCATGCTTTCGCTGGTCGTCGACAAGGAATATACCATTGCCGCCAAGTTGAACGGCAAGGATACGACTGGCAACTTTCACCTGCCGGCCGAGTGTTCTCCCAAACCTGCCGAAGTAGTGATGCAAGACGGGCAGACCAGATTTGTCGTTGAGCAGGCTTGCCTGAAAACAACCCCCTGAGGGGATTTGACGCCATATCTCAAGCCGGCTCGCCGGCCCCTCCCCACGGGAGGGCGCTGCCCTCACCACCCAAGCCACCTTGACCCGCCCCCGATCCCCCGCCATATCCGGGGCCATGAGCACCGACCTTGAGCATATCCGCAATTTCTCCATCGTGGCGCATATCGACCACGGCAAATCGACGCTGGCCGACCGCCTCATCCAGGAGACCGGCACGGTCGAGGATCGCGACATGCAGGCGCAGCTTCTCGACACCATGGATATCGAGCGCGAGCGCGGCATTACCATCAAGGCCAACACGGTGCGCATCGAATACGACGCCGACAATGGCGAGCATTATGTGCTCAACCTGATCGACACGCCCGGCCATGTGGACTTTGCCTATGAGGTCAGCCGCTCCATGCGCGCGGTCGAGGGCTCGCTGCTGGTGGTCGACAGCACCCAAGGCGTCGAAGCGCAGACGCTGGCCAATGTCTATCAGGCGATTGACGCGGATCACGAGATCGTCCCGGTGCTGAACAAGATCGACCTGCCCGCCTCCGAGCCTGACCGCGTGGCCGAGCAGATCGAGGACGTGATCGGGATCGACGCCACCGGCGCGATCCTCGTCAGCGCCAAGACCGGCGAGGGCATCCACGAGGTACTGGAGGCCATCGTCAGCGAACTGCCGCCGCCCAAGGGCGACGCGGGAGCGCCGCTCAAGGCGATGCTGGTCGATAGCTGGTACGATGCCTATCTCGGCGTGATCGTGCTGGTGCGCATCATCGACGGGCGGCTGAAGAAGGGCGACCGGATCAGGATGATGCATACCGGCGCCACCTATGGGGTGGACCGCGTGGGCGTGTTCCGCCCCGAGATGGAGCCGGTCGAGAGCCTGGGGCCCGGCGAGATCGGCTTTCTTACCGCCTCCATCAAGCAGGTACGCGACACAAGGGTGGGCGACACCATCACCCATGAAAAGGGCGGCTGCAGCGAGGCGCTGCCCGGCTTTGCCCCGGCCCAGCCGGTGGTGTTCTGCGGGCTGTTCCCGGTGGACAGCGCCGAGTTCGAAGACCTGCGCGATTCGATCGAGAAGCTGGCGCTCAATGACGCTTCCTTCAGCTACGAGATGGAGACTTCCGCCGCGCTCGGCTTCGGCTTTCGCTGCGGCTTTCTCGGGCTGCTTCACCTCGAAGTCATCCGCGACCGGATCGAGCGCGAATACGGCATCGAGCTCATCACCACCGCGCCCAGCGTGATCTACCACGTCTATCTGCGCGACGGCTCCATGATCGAGCTGCACAACCCGGCCGACATGCCCGACCCTTCGACCATCGACCACATCGAAGAGCCGCGCATCAAGGCGACGATCCTTGTGCCCGACGAATACCTCGGCGACGTGCTCAAGCTCTGCCAGGACCGCCGCGGCATCCAGCTTGACCTGACATACGCCGGCACCCGGGCGATGGTGGTCTATGACCTGCCCTTGAACGAGGTGGTGTTCGATTTCTACGACCGGCTGAAAAGCGTGACCAAGGGCTATGCGAGCTTCGACTATTCGCTCGAGGGCTACCGCGCCGACAACCTCGTGAAAATGTCGATCCTGGTCAACGAAGAGCCGGTGGACGCGCTCTCGGTCATGGTGCATCGCGACCGGGCCGAAACCCGCGGGCGCGCCATGGTCGAAAAGCTCAAGACCCTGATCCCCCGCCACATGTTCAAGATCCCGATCCAGGCCGCCATCGGCGGCAAGGTCATCGCCCGCGAAACCCTCAGCGCGCTTCGCAAGGACGTGACCGCCAAGTGCTACGGCGGCGACGCGACGCGCAAGAAGAAGCTGCTGGAGAAGCAGAAAAAGGGCAAGAAGAAAATGCGCCAGTTCGGCCGGGTGGATATCCCGCAGGAGGCGTTCATCTCGGCGTTGAAGATGGATGAGTGAGGCGCCGAACCTAATTAGGCTCTCACATATCACCGGGCTGAAAACGCCGGTTAAGTTGAAACTTGCGTATTCCAGTCGCGAAAAGCTGTCCCAAGTCTGGCGATATCAACATTAGTCAGCGTTCCACTATGCATTATTACATTGCGTGACCTTTCAACTGTATCAAAAATGCCTACTGCCCAGTCGAAATCATGAATAAAAGCTTCAAAGTGGTCAGGGTTCTGGCGGATAATATTCAGTAAATTGGGTAGCATGGTGAATTGGATCGGGTCTGATCCTCTCTGGGTGTGCCATTTTACTTTTTCTTCATCTTCGCGCCGTTTTTTTGCGGCATCTTTAATCTTTTTCGACACACATTTTTCCCACCAATTTTCACCAACACTTTCAAGCAAAGTACTGGCAATCAGTTCGCGCACTGAGTTTTCAAAAGCTGCTATGGCAGTGTAAACGATAGACATCTTTCTTGCATTGAGGACATGAACATCATCAAGAGCACTCAAACCAGAAGCTTTCTCTATTTCGGAAAAATCCTCAGAAAAGGCTGGACCCTTCGGGCGCCCAGCCCGATCTAGGGCTTCTTCGGTTAGTAAGGCACGGAAAAGCCCGGCATATAACTGGTCACTACTATTCAATCAAGTGATCCTTTAAGCTTCGAAAAATTGCGTCATACACCGCAACATCACGTGTTGTGGGCAAGATTATCTGAATATTGTAGTGTAGCCCTCCAAGACTTGAGTTTGCAGATTTGGCGGTGGGTGGCACTTGGCTAGTCTCGTTTTGAACTGATTGTGGATCCTCATCTTCCACAAAGGTTTCATCCTTTGGAATATCGGTCAACGAGACTTCTTCGGAAAAATCAGCCAGCTTCACAAGGGAAGTGAACGTTGTTACGTGCTTCTGCAACACGGACTCGCTGAATTTTCCTTCCGAGAGAGTTTTAAATTTCCCAGAAATGTCAGTAGGTTTCAGAGTTTGTGCTTTTGTGTTTATCTTAAACAAATCAGAATATGCGTCACGTATTCCTTCCGCCAAGACTTTCTGTGATTGTGACTGATCCAAGAATCGATAGTAGCGATCAGTTGGCTTACCATCCGCGTCCAGAAATCCAAGAGCCTTTAAAACACTGATAATCGTACGATCGGAGGAAGATGCAAAACCGAGTTCGGTAAGGAAGCGAGTAGTGAACTTTTCCGGCGCTTGTGCTGTTTTAATCGAATCTAGAATTCCAGAGAGGTTTTTTGCACTTTGTAAATATGCGGTTGGAAGTGCCAATTTGGTTTCCGTTTTGTTGCAGCTCCCCAAATAATTGCACTCATTTATTTCGAATTCAAGTTTATCGTGTTTCACCTTTTGTCCCCGGCACCGCCGGGCAGCGCCCGACCCTCCCCACGGGAGGGCGCTTTTGCAGTCTTTCGCCCTGCGCATCCGTGGTACTTCTGGCACCCGCTCGCGACCTGCAACCGTAGTGGCGCCCTCCCGGGGTTGGGCGCTGCCCTTGCCACCACCGGCCCGGCCCATCCTGCCCCGCCCCCGCGCCTTGAAACCCGCTGGCGCGCGCATATCTCTTTTCTGACACGGCAGGAAAGGACAGGACATGCAAATCATCCTGCATAACGACGACACGCTGCATGGATTCGAGGCCGGGCAGGCCTTTGTCGAGGAGGTTCTGGGGGCGGCCCTGCACGGGATGGGCGAGCGGCTGACGCGGGTCGATGTCTGGGTATCGGACGAGAACGGCCCCAAGGGCGGGCCGGAGGACAAGAAGTGCTCCATGGAAGCGCATCCCAGGGGGCGCCGGCCGGTGGGGGTTTCGGCGCATGGGGCGGATATCCCCGCCGCGATCCGCGCGGCGGCCAGGAAGCTCGCCCGGGTGCTGGAAAAGGACCTGGCCCCGGCGCACCGGAAATAGAAAGCAAGACCCCGCGGCTGGTGCCGCGGGGTTTCGTTTTCGCAGAATGGGCGATCTGCCCGGTGCCGGTTAAGGCTCAGTCCACCAGCGCGAGGCTGCCGGCGGACTGGCGCCCGTCGCGGCCGCTTTCGAGCTCGTATTCGACCTTCTGGTTATCGGCAAGCCCGGTCAGGCCCGCGCGCTCGACGGCGGAAATGTGGACGAACACGTCCTTTCCGCCCGCGTCAGGCTCGATGAAGCCGAAACCCTTGGTAGTGTTGAACCATTTTACGGTGCCAGTGGCCATATCCGTATCTCCTGTCTGGTGCCGCCCGCGACATGCGGCGGCCTGGTCGCGCAGTCTGGTCTCGTGGTCCGACTGCTGTAACAGAAGACGGGAGGTAGAGTAGATCTGTCGTACCCGCCCCACATGGGGGCTGGCGGCGCGGATTGCAAGGGTTTTCTTCGGGTGCGCCTTTTTGCCTATTCTTCGACCAGCTTCAGCTCGCCCGCCGACTGGCGCCCGTCGCGCCCGTCGATCATCTCGTATTCGATCTTCTGATTGTCGGCGAGCCCCGTGAGCCCGGCGCGCTCGACGGCGGAAATATGCACGAAAACATCCTTGCCGCCCGCTTCCGGCTCGATGAAGCCGTATCCCTTGGTGGTGTTGAACCATTTGACGGTGCCTCTGGCCATGCCGTCCTCCTCTTCGTCGTCGCTCTGTCGTCGGTGACCCGCGCGGCCGGGCCGGCGGGGTGTGCAGCCGGTCTTGTCAGCGGCTGCCCCCATGGTCCCACGGATGGCCCGAAGGTGCGAGGCGGTCGTGCAGTCTGGCCTTGTTCACCCGACAAGCCTGCGGCGAAACGGGCGAAAAATCAAGGGGAGCGGCGCGCGCGGCGCGGTTTGGCGCGCGGGCGGGGCGCTGCCCGCGCCCTTTCAGGCCCCGCGCCGCCGCAGGAGCCGGTCCAGCGAGAGCGGCCCGGCGCCCTTGAACACCAGCACCAGCAGCGGCAGGATCCACAACAGGCGCTGGTCGAGGATCACGCTGTCCGGGGCGGCGTCGAACCAGCGCCCGACCGCCTCGGGCTCGTCGATCAGCCCGTGGCCGTAGAGGTCGGTCAGGCTCTGCACCGCGACAAAACCGATCATGCCCAGCGCGGCGAGGCGGGTGAACAGCCCGGCGACGATCAGCACCGGCAGGGCCAGTTCGGCCCACATGCCGGCGAGCGCCACGAGGTAATGCCAGGTACCCAGCGCGCTCACGTCATAGCCCGCGGCTTCGATCGCCCTGGGAAAGATCTGGAAATAGGCGCCGGAGGCGGGCCTGAAGAGGCCGAGCCAGCCGTCGCCGATCTTGGTCAGGGCCGAATTGAGGAAATAGACCAGCAGCACGGCGGCAAAGGCAAGGCGCGCGAGCGTGGGCAGGGCGCAGGAGGCGCGGGCCTCAAGGCGGGAAAATACGGCGTCATGCAGTCGTGAGATGGCGTTCATCCGGGGCCTCGTCTGTGTGAATGTCGGTAATCGCTTCGCCGCCGATCAAGAGGCCGAGCGTCGCGGTCAGGTCGAAGTCGCGCGCCACCGTCCGGGCCTTGCCAAGGGCGGCGCCGAAGCTGTCGCCGCTCTGGAGCGCCTCGACGAAATCGGCCCCGCCGGGGGGCAGCAGATGCGGGCGCGGGTCGTAATCGGTGCGGGTGATGAGCACGTCCTGGGCCTCGCCCGGCGGCTGGGGCGCGCCCGCCTCGGTGTTGAAGCGCCAGATGCCGTGGATCGGCCAGGGCGAGCGGATCAGCCGCAGGCTGGGCGCAAGGGTGAGCCGCGCGCGGATCAGCGCATCCGGTGCCAGCGCCTGCAGCCGGGCGAGGCCCAGGACG
>JALWTH010000023.1 GCA_027082975.1 Paracoccaceae bacterium
GAGATCCGGTAAACGCGCACCTCGAAGCCCCCCAGCCGCCCCGCGCGCCACTGCATGAAGGGCAGGGCCTCGCGGCCGAGGTCGATATCGCCGCCGAGCTTCTCCAGCACCGCGCGCGCGCGCGGGCCGACCACGGCCACTTGCGCGAATTGCTCGGTGAGATTGGCCACATATGCCTTCCAGTCCCACCACTCGGTCTGCAGCCACTCTTCCATATGCGCATGGATCCGTTCGGCCCCGCCGGTGGTGGTGTGGCACAGAAAGCTGTCCTCCGAGAGCCGCGCCACCACCCCGTCATCCATCAGAAAGCCGTTTTCGTTGCACATCAGCCCGTAGCGGCACTTGCCCACGGGCAGGGTGGACATCGCATTGGTATAGAGCATGTCGAGGAAGCGCCCGGCATCGGGCCCCTTGATGAGCAGCTTGCCCAGGGTCGAAGCATCCAGCAGGCCGACCCGCGCGCGGGTATTGGTGACCTCGCGCGCCACCGCCTGCGCCCGGCTCTCGCCCAGGCGGCGGTAGCAATAGGGCCGGCGCCACTGGCCCACCGGCTCGAAATCGGCGCCGTTCTCCGCGTGCCAGTCCTGGATCGGGGTGGCGCGCAGGGGCTGAAACAGATCGCCCGCCGCCTCCCCGGCAATGGCGCCGAAGGTGACCGGCGTGTAAGGCGGGCGAAAGGTGGTGGTGCCGGTGGCCGGGATCGGCTGGTCCAGCGCCTCGGAAAGAACCGCCAGTCCGTTGATATTGCTGAGCTTTCCCTGATCGTTCGCCATCCCGAGCGTGGTGTAGCGCTTGGTGTGCTCGACGCTCTCGTAGCCCTCGCGCGCGGCAAGCTCCACATCGCTTACCTTGACGTCGTTCTGAAAATCGAGCCACATTTTCGCCCGCGCCGCGGGCCCCGCCGCGGCCGGCATCACCCAGACCGGCTCGATCGGCTGCCCCCGCTCCGCTGCCGCTTTCGGCGCCGCCCGCCGATGCGCCCTGCCGCCCGCCGCACGCCCGGCCGCGCGCCCGGCCGCATGGGCGTCGCTGAGCGCCTCGGCCAGCCCCAGCGCCCCCGAGGCCGCGCCAGCCGTGCGCACGAAAGCCGCCCCATCCGCCCCGGTGGGCGGGCGCTTCGGGTCCGGGCGAAACAGCGTCGCCTGCTCGTCCCAGACCAGCTTGCCGCCGCAATGCGACCACAGATGCACCACCGGCGACCAGCCGCCCGACATCGCCACCGCGTCGCAAGCCACCTCTTCCACCGCCGCCCCCGCGCCGGCCATGGCGCAGATATCGACCCCGCTGACCCGCCCTCTGCCATGCACCCGGGCAATGGCGCGCCCGGCCTCCACGCGAATGCCCGCCGCGCGCGCCTCTTCGGCCAGCGGCGAGGTCACCACCGCGCGCGCATCCACCACCGCCGGCACGTCGATCCCCGCGCGCCTGAGCACCAGCGCGGTGCGGTAGGCGTCGTCATTGTTGGTCACCACCACCACCCGCTCGCCGGGGCTCACCGCCCAGTTGACCACATAATCGCGCATGGCCGAGGCCAGCATCACGCCCGGAAGGTCATTGCCGGCAAAAGCCAGCGGCCGCTCCAGCGCCCCGGTGGCCACCACCACCTGGCGCGCGCGGATCCGCCACAACCGCTGGCGCGGCCCCTCGCGCCCGGGCCGGTGATCGCCGATGCGCTCAAGCCCCAGCACATAGCCGTGGTCATGGACCCCGACCCCGGTCACCCGGCGGCGAAGCGTCACATTCTCCGCCTTTTCAAGCTCTTCGACGGTGTTCTTTACCCATTCTTCCGGCTCCATCCCGTCGATCTCGCCGCCATCCACGGGCGCATCCACGGGCGCCCGCCCGCCCCAATGCGGCGTCTGCTCCAGCACCAGCACCTCGGCCCCGGTTGCCGCCGCCGAACGCGCCGCGGCCAGCCCGGCCACCCCGCCGCCGATCACCAGCACATCCACATGCACATGGAAATGCTCGTAGCGGTCCGCATCCCGCGCCTCGGGCACCCGCCCCAGCCCCGCCGCGCGCCGCACGACGGGCTCGAACAGCTTCTCCCAGCCAAAACGCGGCGCCATGAAGGTCTTGTAATAGAACCCGGCCGGAAAGAAACGCGCCAGCGCATCGTTCACCACGCCCAGATCGCGCTCGAGGCTCGGCCAGTGGTTCTGGCTCCTGGCCACCAGGCCCGCAAACAGCTCCGTGGTGGTGGCCCGCCGGTTGGGCGTAAACCGCGCCCCCTCGCCCAGCCCCACAAGCCCGTTGGGCTCCTCCACCCCGGCGCCCACCAGGCCCCGCGGGCG
>JALWTH010000024.1 GCA_027082975.1 Paracoccaceae bacterium
CGAAAACCCTGTCAAGTGCAAAATGCCCCCTTGCCGACATTTTCCCGTGTGCCCCCGGGGTGCACAGACCGCCCCGCCCGGCCGACTTCCGGCAGACGGACAGGCAAGGGAAATCAGCCGGCGCCCTGCCGGCAGGACGAAAACCGAACCGATGCGGGAGAGGGGAAACAGGACACCGCAACGGGTCTGGAGATTCGGATCCGGCAACCCACGGCGCCGCCCTTCTGACCGCCCCCGCCTGAACGCCGTTCAGCGCCAGTGCGCATACCAGTCCTGCAGGAGCCCAGCCGCCGCAAACAGGATCGTCAGCGTCACCAGCACCAGCGCGACCCCACGCCTGTCCTTCATCGCGTGCACGACCGGGTCATAATCCATCTCTCCGCGCCGGCCCTGCCGGATCATCCGCCTCAGCCACAGCGCGATCGGGATCAGCGCCACCCACAGCAGCCAGCGGACCGGATAGAGGCGCACCGCCTGTTCGGAAAAGCTGTAGAGGAAGAAATTCAGCAAGGCCGCGAACATCCCCAGATAGGCCACGTTGAGCAGGTCGCCCATGTCGGCGCGCCCGTAGCCGCGCCCGGGCAGCGGCGCCTCGCTCTCGGTGCGGCTCAGTTCGGTCATCCGTTTCACGCAGCCCAGCGTCAGGAAGACCGGATAGATGAATACCAGCAGATAGCCCGAAATCTCGCCCTGCATCGCCGCCGCCCCGGCGATCACGCGCAGGGTATAGAGCCCGGCCAGAGTGGCGATATCGACCCAGCGCAGACGCTTCAGGCGCAGCGAATAGGCGAGCGAGAGCGCCATGTAGAGCACCACCGCCCCGAAGAACGCCCCTCCCAGCCACAGCCCCGCGGCGAGCGCCAGAGCGGCCAGCCCGGCCGAGACCGCCATGCCGGCGCCGATCGGCACCGCGCCGGAGGCAAAGGGGCGGTTCTTCTTGGTCGGGTGCAGCCGGTCGGCCTCGAGGTCGAGCAGGTCGTTGACGATATAGATCGACGAGGCGGCGGCGCTGAAAGCCACCAGCCCCATCAGCACCATGAGCAGCGAGGCGAGCGAGAAATCATGCGCCGCGAGCATCGGCACGAACAGCAGCACGTTCTTCACCCATTGATGCGGGCGCATCGCCCGCAGCAGGTCGCGCACCCGCCAGCCGCCGGGAAAGGTGCGCACCAGCTTGCTCGCGCGCATCAGCTTGCGCGCCGCGCGGCTGTCGCCCACCACCAGCGCGGTATGGGCCTGGCGCCATACCGGCATGTCGGCGGTGGCATCGCCGGCATAGTCGAAGCCCTCTTTCCCGTAGGTCTCGACCAGCACCTGCGCCTTGGTGGCCCCCTTGAGGTTGAAATCCCCGGAGCTTGCGAATATCCGCGAGCCCAGCCCGTAATCCTGGGCCAGATCCGCCACCAGCACCTCGTTCGACGCCGAGGCCAGGGCCACTTCCCGCCCCTGCCGGATCGCCTCCATGGCGGCATCTGCCACGGCCGGGTTGACCGGCATCAGATCGGTGCGCAGATCGGCCAGCCGGGCCAGCTCCGCCTTGAGACGTGCCGGGCGGCGGAAATGGGCAAATGTCGCCCGGAGCGTTGCCAGCGGTGCCTTGCCCATGCCGGCCCAGAAGCATTCATACAGCAGATCGGTACGCAGGAAGGTCCCGTCCACGTCCAGCACCAGCGGCCTTTGCTCATCCATCGCCACGTACCCCCCCTGCCGCAAACACACAACCATCCGTGATCAGCTCCGGCGGGGTCAGGCACAGACCCCGCGCCACCTGCCAGGCGGCGAGCACCCTGGGCACATAGGCGCGGGTCTCTGCATAGGGCGGCACCCCGCCGCTTTCGCGCACCGCGTTCTCGCCCGCATTGTAGCCGGCCAGCGCCAGGATCGCATCGCGCGAAAAGCTCTCCATCAGCCAGTCCATATAGGCCACCCCGCCGCGGATGTTTTCCTCGGGGTCGCCCGGATCGCCGACCCCGAAACGCGCCGCCGTCCGCGGGCTCAGCTGCATCAGGCCCCGGGCGCCCTTTTCGCTCAGCGCATCGGCGCGCCCGCCGCTCTCCACCGCGATCATCGCCACCACCAGGGCCGGCGACACATCGGTGCCCACCGTGGCGCGCAGGATCGCGGCCCCATGCGCGGCGGCGATGTCCTGCAGGTCCTGAAGCCGCGGGGCCAGGCCGGCGGGCGCGGCCTCCAGCGCCGCCAGCGCGCGCGCCAGATTGGCCGGGCCGGCGCGCTCCATGTCCGCCGCCACCCTGTCCCAGAACCAGCCGGCGGGCCCGGCCCGGCCAATCT
>JALWTH010000025.1 GCA_027082975.1 Paracoccaceae bacterium
GCTCACCGAGGCGCCCAGTGAAAGCTCCCCGGCCGCGCCCGGTCATGGCCGACATGGCCTTTGCCCGTTCGGCCGAAGCCCTGCCGGTCGCGGCCGGGGAGCTTTCACTGGGCGCCTCGGTGAGCATGGTGTTTGCGATCGGCGATTGAGCGGCCCCCTGATTGCCCCGGAGGGCGGCGGGCGCTATGGGGGCGGGGGCGCGGGAATGCCCGAACGCCGGGACGATGCGCGGAGGGGACGAGATGAAGGGAAAAAGCCTCGGGACCGCTCTTGAGAGCGGAGAGATGCTGCTGGGCTGCTGGCTCAACATGGGCTCGGCGGCAGCGGCGGAAATGGCCGGTCTGGCGGGCTTCGACTGGGTGCTGATCGACGGCGAACACGCGCCCTACGACGTGGCGGCGATCATGGACCAGCTGCGCGCGCTCGAGGCGTTCGAGACGGCGGCGGTGGTGCGCGTGCCGGTGGGCGAGGACTGGGTGATCAAGCAGGTGCTCGACATGGGCGCGCGCAACCTGCTGGTGCCGATGGTCGAGACCGCCGAACAGGCCGCCGCCCTGGTCGCCGCCACCCGCTATCCGCCCGAAGGCGTGCGCGGGCTGGGTGCCAATGTGGCGCGGGTATCGGGCTACGGGGCGGATGCGGACTATGTGGCCGGGGCCAACCGGAGCATTACCCTGGTGGTGCAGGCCGAGAGCCGCAGGGCGCTGGAAAATCTGGAGGCGATCGCGGCGGTGGAGGGGATCGACGGGGTGTTCATCGGCCCGGCGGACCTGGCCGCGAGCATGGGCTATTGCGGCCAGGTGGAGGCGCCCGAAGTGCAGGCGGCGATCAGAGACGCGATCGGGCGCATCCGCGCGGCGGGCAAGGCGGCGGGGATGCTGGATTTCGACCCGGCGCGGGTGGAGGGCTACCGCGCCGCCGGGCTGGCGATGCTGGCGCTTGCCGGCGATGTGTCGCTACTGCGCCAGGGGCTGCGCCAGGTGGTGGAAGGGGCGCGCTCCGGGCCGCAGCGATAGGGGCCTGACACCCGGCCGGCGCGGGTGGTCCGGCGGGCCTGTCAGGCGCGGCCGCGTCTTGTCCGGTTCGGCCCGGGATTTCGGCCCGGGATTTCGGCCGGGGATTTCGCTGGGGAATTTCGCCGGGGGATTTCGGCCGGGGATGCGACCACCTGACCCTTTTCATCAGGATTGCAAGGGGCTACATCCGGCCCAGGAGACGAACACGAGAGCAGCGAGAGCGGGAGCGCGAGATGCAGTTTCAGGAGCAGAGGCCGGGCCTTTTCCGGCGCACGCCGCCGGCGGTGTTTCCGGTGATTTTCGGCCTGTTCGGTCTCGGCCTCGCCTGGCGCCGGGCGGTGGACCTGTTTCCGGTCAGCGCCGCTCTCGGCGACCTGATACTGGGCGCGACGGCGCTGCTTTATCTTTTTGCTCTCGTGGCTTATCTAGCGAAGTTCATGCGCCGGCCCGGGGTGCTCGCGGATGATCTCAAGACCCTTCCGGGCCGCGCCGGCCTCTCGGGGATGACGCTCGGGGGGATGCTGTTTGCCGCCGCGCTGATCCCCTTTTCCATCCCCGCCGCGAAAACGGTGCTGTGGCTGTCGGTGGCGCTGCATACGCTGATCGTGCTGATGGTGACGCGGGCGCTGCTGACCGGCCCGGCCGAGGCGCGCAGGGTCACCCCGGTCTGGCACCTGCTGTTCGTGGGCTTCATCATCAGCCCGGTTTCCGCGGTGCCGCTGGGCTATCCGCGCTGGTCGCAGGGGGTGCTCTGGGCGACCATGGCCTTTGCCGTGTTCATCTGGGCGATGTCGGCGGCGCAGGCGCTGAAAAAGCCGATGCCCGCGCCGCTGCGCCCGACCCTGGCGATCCACCTTTCGCCCGCCGCGCTCCTGGGCACGATTTCCTACCTCTTGGGCTATGTGGCGCTGGGCTATGCCTTCGGCATCCTCTCGATCCTGATCCTGACCGCGCTGGTGCTCAGCGCGCGCTGGCTGACGGCGGACGGTTTCTCGGCGCTGTGGGGGGCGTTCACCTTTCCGCTCGCGGCCTTTTCCACGCTGATGCAGATCATGGGCGGCAAGGGAGAAGGCGAGATCTTCACCACGCTCGGCGGCATCGCGCTGGTTGCCGCAAGCCTGCTGATCCCCTATATTGCCTATCGCGTGATGAAGCTCTGGGCCACCGGCAAGCTCGCGGTCAAGACCAACGCGGCGATGGCCTGAGCCGCGCCTCGGCCGGGCCTGAAACGGGGCCGCGCGCCCGGGGGCAGGGGCAGGGGC
>JALWTH010000026.1 GCA_027082975.1 Paracoccaceae bacterium
GATCATCGCCGCCAGCATCAGGCTCACATTGTCGCCCACCCCGCCGGTGGAGTGCTTGTCGATCGCCGGGCCGGGCAGGTCGGCCCAGTCGAACACCGCGCCGCTGTCGCGCATGGCGAGAGTCAGCGCGGCGGCTTCCTCGGCGCGCATCCCCTGGAAATAGACCGCCATGGCGAAGGCGGCCACCTGGTCGTCGCCGGCGCTGCCATCGGTAATCGCCGCGACCATGGCGGCGATTTCCTCCGGCGGCAGGGTCAGCCCGTCGCGCTTGTGGCGGATGATCTCGCTGATCAGCATCGCAGCTCCTGCAGAAAGGGGCATGATAGCGGACGGCCGGGCTTTCTCAACCCCGCGCTTGCCAAGGCGCGGCAAAAGCCGCAGAACGGCCCCATGATTACCCGCGAATTTCTCAAGGGCGACGCCCAGTCGAGCGCCACCTATTCCGATGACGAGCGCTATCGCTACCAGCTGACCCGGATCTGGGCGCCGGGCGAAGGGCGGGTGAGCTTCGTCATGCTCAACCCATCGACCGCCACCGAGCGGCAGAACGACCCAACCGTGGAGCGCTGCGAGCGGCGGGCGCGGGCGCTGGGATATGGCGCCTTTCGGGTGGTGAACATCTTTGCCTGGCGGGCTACCGACCCGCGCGACATGCGCGCCGCGGCCGATCCGGTGGGGCCGGATAATGACGCGGCCATCGTGGAGGCCGCGCGCTGGGCCGACCGGGTGATCTGCGCCTGGGGCACGCATGGCGCGCATCTGGGGCGCGGCGCGGCGGTGGAGGCGCTGCTGCGCGAGACCGGCAGGCCGCTGTTTCACCTCGGGCTGAGCAAGGCGGGCCATCCGAAGCATCCGCTCTACATCGCCTATGCGCAAGAGCCGCAGCCCTGGAGATAACAGCCGGGGCAGTCCGGCGCCCCGCCCGCCCGCTTGCACGGAGCCTCCGCCGGCGGCCACGATTTTTCGCAGAAAAATCGCCGCCCAGCCGCTGCCGCCCCGCCTCAGGAGACGAAATCGCTCCTTGCATAGCCCTGCAGATACAGGAGCGCGGTCAAATCGCCGTGGTTGATGCGCAGGTCGCATTGCGCGGCCACAGCCGGCTTGGCGTGCAGCGCCACCCCGGCCCCGGCCCTCGCCAGCATCCCGAGATCGTTGGCGCCGTCGCCCACCGCCAGCACCTCTTCGGCGCCGATCCCGAGGCGGGCGGTGATCTCCTCGAGCGCCGCGACCTTGGCCGCGCGGCCCAGGATCGGCTCGCCCACCTTGCCGGTGAGCCGGCCGCCTTCGCTCAGCAGTTCGTTGGCCCGCGCCTCGTCGAAGCCCAGCCGTGCCGCCACCGGCACCGCGAATGCGGTGAAGCCGCCCGAGACCAGCACCGTATGCGCGCCCTGCGCCCGCATGGTGGCGACCAGCGTGAGCGCGCCGCGCGCCAGCGTGATGCGGCTCTCCAGCACCTCGTCGATGATGCGCCCGTCCAGCCCCGCCAGCAGCCCGACCCGCTCGCGCAGGGCGCCTTCGAAGTCCAGTTCGCCATTCATGGCCCGGGCGGTGATCTCCCGGACCCGCTCGCCCACGCCCGCGGCCTCGGCCAGCTCGTCGATACATTCCTGCCCGATCATGGTGCTGTCCATGTCCGCGAGCAGCATCTTCTTGCGCCGCCCCTCGGCCTCCTGCACCGCGAGGTCGATGCCCAGCGCCTGCATCTCCTCCCAGACCTGCCACAGGTTTGCCGGCACCGCGGCGAGGTCGAACTCGGCCGCCTCCCCCGGCGCCAGCCAGCGCGCCTCGCCCCCGCCCCAGGCATCGCGCAGCGATTCGACCGCCGCCGCCTCGAGCGCGGGGCGGGCGGGATTGGTGAGCATGGTGGCGACAAACATGGCGAATCCTTCCCGGGGCATGTCGTTTTTCGCGGTCAAAACGGCGCATAGCGCGAATTTCCCCCTTGCACCAGCACCAAAAGCCCCTTAAGCGCGGCGGTGGGACACCCCTCCCCAACGAGGGGCGCATATCTGGAAGGATACCACCGATGACCATGCAAGAACCGGCTGCGCGGCCGGCCACTCAACCTGTCGCCGTCCCGGCGAACCCGCGTTTTTCCTCCGGCCCCTGTGCCAAACCCCCCACATGGACACCCGAAGCCCTCGCCGGCGCGGCCCTTGGCCGCTCGCATCGCGCCGCTGTCGGCAAGGCCCGGCTCAAGGCCGCGATCGAGGGCAGTCGCGAGGTGCTGGGCATCCCGGCCGATTACAGGATCGGCATCGTGCCCGCTTCCGATACCGGCGCGGTCGAGATGGCGCTCTGGAGCCTTCTGGGCGCGCGCGGGGTCGAGATGCTGGCCTGGGAGAGCTTCGGCAAGGGCTGGGTGACCGATGTGGTCAAGCAGCTCAAGCTCGACGACGTGGTGGTGCGCGAGGCCGATTACGGCGCGCTGCCGGACCTCTCGGCGGTGGATTTCAGCCGCGACGTGGTCTTCACCTGGAACGGCACCACCTCCGGCGTGCGCGTGCCCGATGGCGACTGGATCGCGGCTGAGCGCGAAGGCCTCACCATCTGCGACGCGACCAGCGCGGCCTTTGCCCAGGACCTGCCCTGGGACAAGCTCGATGTGACCACCTTTTCCTGGCAGAAGGTGCTGGGCGGCGAGGCGGCGCACGGGATGCTGATCCTGAGCCCGCGCGCGGTCGAGCGGCTCGAGAGCTACACGCCCCCCTGGCCGCTGCCGAAGATCTTCCGCCTGACCAAGGGGGCCAAGCTGATCGAAGGCATCTTCGAGGGCGCGACCATCAACACCCCCTCGATGCTGGCGGTGGAGGACTACCTGCTGGCGCTCGATTTCGCCCGCGCGCAAGGAGGGCTCAAGGGCATGATCGCGCGCGCTGACGCCAACGCCAGGGTGCTGCACGATTTCTGCGCCGCGCGCGACTGGATCGACAACCTCGCCCAGGACCCGGCCACGCGCTCCAATACCTCGGTCTGCCTCAAGTTCACCGATCCGCGCATCAAGGATGGCGCGGCTTTTGCCAAGGCGGTGGCGAAACGGCTCGAGGAAGCCGGCGCCGCCTATGACATCGGCGCCTATCGAGACGCGCCGGCGGGCCTGCGCATCTGGTGCGGCGGCACGGTCGAGACCGCCGATCTCGAGGCGCTCCTGCCCTGGCTCGACTGGGCGTTCGAGGCCGAAATCGCCTCGGCGTAAAGCTTGAACTTTCCGGCTCGGGCGCGCGAAAAGTCTGAACTTTCGCCTGCCCGGCCCTCCCCAAATTGCAACTTTCTCAAAGGACCACAAAATGGCTCCCAAGGTACTCGTCTCCGACAAGCTCTCCGAAACCGCCGTGCAGATCTTTCGCGACCGCGGCATCGAGGTCGATTTCCGCCCGGATCTCGGCAAGGACAAGGAAGCGCTCCTGAAAGCGATCCCCGAATATGACGGGCTCGCGATCCGCTCGGCCACCAAGGTCACCGAAAAGATCCTCGACGCGGCAAGGAACCTCAAGGTGATCGGCCGCGCCGGCATCGGCACCGACAATATCGACAAGGTCGCGGCTTCGAAAAAGGGCGTGATCGTGATGAACACCCCCTTCGGCAACATGATCACCACCGCCGAGCACGCCATCGCCCTGATGTTCGCGGTGGCGCGCCAGATCCCCGAGGCCAATGCCTCGACCCAGGCCGGCAAGTGGGAAAAGTCGCGCTTCATGGGGGTGGAGCTTACGAACAAGACCCTCGGCGTGATCGGCTGCGGCAATATCGGCTCGATCGTGATCGACCGCGCGCTGGGGCTGAAGATGAAGGTGATCGGCTACGATCCCTACCTTTCCGAAGAGCGCGCCGATGCGCTGGGGGTGGAGAAGGTGGAACTCGACGACTTGCTGGCGCGCGCCGATATCATCACCCTGCATGTCCCGCTCACCGACCAGACCCGGGGCATCCTGTCGGCCGAGAACCTCGCCAAGACGAAGAAGGGCGTGCGCATCATCAACTGCGCGCGCGGCGGGCTGGTCGATGAAGCGGCGCTGGCCGAACTGATCCGCTCGGGCCATGTGGCGGGTGCCGGCTTCGATGTCTTTTCCGAGGAGCCGGCGCGCGAAAACCCGCTCTTTGGCCTGCCGAACGTGGTCTGCACCCCGCATCTGGGCGCGGCCACCACCGAGGCGCAGGAAAACGTCGCCATCCAGGTGGCCGAGCAGATTTCCGACTACCTGCTGACCGGCGCGGTGCAAAACGCGCTCAACATGCCCTCGGTCACCGCCGAGGAGGCCAAGGTGATGGGGCCGTGGATCAAGCTCGCCGAGCATCTGGGCGCCTTTGTCGGCCAGCTCACCGACGAGCCGATCAAGGCGGTCAACATCACCTTTGACGGGGTCGCGGCCGACATGAACCTCGCCGCGCTGGAAAGCGCCGCCATTGCCGGGCTGATGAAGGCGACCAACCCCGAGGTGAACATGGTCAGCGCCCCGGTGGTGGCCGCCGAGCGCGGCATCAGGATCTCGCGCACCACCCAGCCCAAGGGCGGCGTGTTCGACGGCTATATCAAGCTGACCATGGTCACGGATGAGCGCGAGCGCTCCATTGCCGGCACGGTGTTTTCCGACGGCAAGCCCCGCTTCATCCAGATCAAGGGCATCAATATCGACGCCGAGATCGGCCGCCACATGCTCTATACCACCAACCGCGACGTGCCCGGCATCATCGGCGCGCTGGGCGGCATCCTCGGGCGGGCCGGGGTCAACATCGCCAATTTCACCCTCGGCCGGGCCGATGTGGGCGAAGAGGCGCTGGCGCTCCTCTATGTGGACGAGCCGGTGCCCGAAGAGGCGCTGGAAGAACTGCGCGTCACCGAGTTCTTCCGCATGATCCGGCCGCTGAGCTTCGACGTGTGACGACGTGTGACATGGGGGGGCAGGCCCCGGCGCCGGCCGGGGCCTCGCTGTGCTCGGGGCGTCACACCGGTCACGACAAAATGGGTGCTTCAAGCCACCTGGGCCTAGGCTCAGGACCCATTAATCCCACGTTCACAGTCCGGCAGATTTGCTTCCTGAACAGGCGCAAGACCGCAGGAATAGTGACGCTATTTCAAAGTCTTGCAACGCATTCAGGGAGCAAATCCGCCTGAGCCCTGCGGGCGGTGCAGGCGCTTCATCTCAGGGGGTTTTTGCCCTTGGAAAGGGGACCCACCCTGTCCGGCGGGCAAAAAGCTCCTGATAGCACGCGCCTCAAGCCGCTGTGAGCGCGGGATTGATGGGTCCTGAGCCTAGGCCAAAGCGACCAGTTTCGCAAGCAACTGCTCCCTCTCAGGTACCGCCTTATTCACGAACATCAGGTCAATATTGCCTTCCTCATAGACGAAATCATCAGCAAATTTGCGGATGTCGGGGATCGGGGTGTAGAATTTCGGGTAAAGCGTACTCTTGATATTCAGCACTTCAAAGTTCTCGTGAATATAGTCGGCATACCCTATCCCGTTGACCTCCGCGCGCAGCGTGTCGGGCCAAAATTCGACCAGATAGACACCGGGCATCGTCCTGACCACGTCCCCCAATCCTGCCATGACGCTTGGCTCGTGTCCCTCGGTGTCAATCTTGATGATTGCTGCTTCAGTGCACCCCATGGAAGCCATGATTCCATCAAGCCGCCTGGTTTGCACTGTCCGAAAGGCTGTCGCCGAAGGAAAATCGCAAATCCGGCCGGAAATAAGCACGCCGGGGGCATATTTGTAGTCGGCTGTAGCGTCGGAATCGGATGCGGCGATCGGTTCAAGGTCGACCAGCTCCGAGACACCATTGATCTCGAAATTTGCCCGAATGATATTGCGCGTCAGACCGGGTTCGAAACAGGTGATCTTGGGCAGGCTGATATTTTCCTTCTGTATCAACAGGGCCGTTTCCAGAGAAAACCTTCCGATATATCCGCCAACGTCCAAAACATGGGGTGAAAGGCCGCACTGGCGGAAATGATCAATCAGGACACGCATGTAGGAGCGGGAGTCTTTGTAGGTCGGCATCGCTTCATTTCCTGACCGACGGCGCTCGAGAAAAGCACCGGGATCAATGCGCCGGAAGTTGAGCGATTGGTAGAAGGACTCCGTCATCATGACAAAAATTGCGTAATCCGAGACATCCCAGAACTCAAGCATGTCACAGCTGATACCAAGCTCTTCGCAAGCATTTGACAGGTGTGTTCGGATATCATTCGTAAGAGCATGCAATTCCATTTCGAGTCTCCAAGGATGCTTCAGATGTAGCTCAACCGCACCAGAAATAACGAGCCGGTCAGTGGTTTTGTTTTGCGTGGATAGTCCCTGCTGCGAACATGCGCATGTAGTGTGTATACTATGCATTCTACACAGTCCAGATCTCCTGCCCCGCATGAACAAGACGCCATGAACAGCCCTGCCCGGTGTCTTGGCCGAGAGGCCACTGACCGGACATTCATGGCGAATGCGTGCTTTGGAAGGCATAGATCCCATCAATCCCGGGCGTATGGTATTTATCCAACATGATGCCCTTCTGACGGTGGGCGCAATTGGTTCGGAACAGGTCGAAATGCGCGCAATATGGATGAGGCCGCGCTTGTCTGCAGAGCGGAGGGCCGCTAACAGGGGGCATCCATCCCGGTTCCGAAAAGGCATGCCTCATGCGCGCATATGCGATCGGCGACATCCACGGCCAGCTGGAAAAGCTCCGGCGCGCCCATGTGCTGATCGAGGCCGACCGGGCCGAGATGGACGACGACAGCGCGCCGGTGGTGCATGTCGGCGACCTCTGCGACCGGGGGCCGGATACGCGCGGGGTGCTCGACTTTCTCATTGCCGGGCAGGCGGCGGGCGAGCCCTGGGTGGTGCTCAGGGGCAATCACGACCGGATGATGGCGTATTTCCTCGAGCTCCCGCCCCGGCGCGACCCCTGCCTGCGCGCCGAGCTCGACTGGCTGCATCCGCGCCTCGGCGGGCTGGAGACGCTGGCCTCCTACGGGGTGGACATCTCGGCCGGGCGCGACCCCGAGGCGCTGCACCGCGACGCGCTGGCGCGTATGCCGCAGGCGCATCGCGATTTCCTCGCCTCCCTGCCGGTTTCGTATCGGCGCGGCGAGGCATTCTTCTGCCATGCGGGCATCCGCCCCGGTATCGCGCTCGATGCGCAGGCGGAGGATGATCTCTTGTGGATTCGCCGCGAATTTCATGATTCCGCGGCGGATCACGGGGCGTTGGTCGTGCATGGGCATACGCCCGTCGATGCGGTGACGCATTACGGCAACCGGGTCAATATCGACACCGGCGCGGGCCATGGCAAGGCGCTGTCGGCGGTGGTGGTGGAAGGGCGTGCGGTGTATCTGCTCACCGATCGCGGCCGGGTGGCGGTGCGGCCCTGAGCGGTTTCGTCCGGCAGGCACCCCTCGGACGGGCTGGGGGGGCATGGCCGGGGAGGCGATTTTTCGCAGAAAAATCGGTGCCTCCGGCGGGAGTATTTGGCGAAAGATGAAAGGCATTTCCCCCGCCCGGGCTCAGGCAAAGACCGGGCGGCGCTGCTGGTCCACCACGAGGTCGGTCAGCATGGCGCCGATCCACATGCACAGCAGCGCAAGCCAGGCGGTGCCGGCGAGGATCGAGCCGCCGGCGACGCCATTGCCGATGGCGCATCCCCCCGCCAGCATCCCGCCAAAGCCCATCAGCGCCGCCCCGGTCATGGCCCGGCGCATGTTGCTTTCGCCGTCGAAGCCCTGAAAGCGGAATTCGCGCCGGTAGAGCGACATGGCGAACGAGCCGAGCACCACGCCGGGCACCAGCCCGATATCGAAGTTCAGGCCGGGGTGGTCGGACAGGAAGAACATCAGCGTATTGGCGCTTGGCCCGGTAAACGAGGTGGACATGACCGAGACCGGCTCGAAGCTCACCTGTGCCAGTGCGTAGGTGAGCACCCAGCCCAGCGCCACCGAGAAGCCCACGCCGGAGGCAAAGACCAACCGGCCCGGGGTCATGTGGTTGCGCCGGGCGATGTGGATCGCCAGCGCCGAGACCGCGAGACCGAAGGCAAGCCCGCTCCAGTCGGGCAGGCCGAACATGTCGGCCAGCGAGACATTGCGCCCGCCCGGCGTGGTCCAGAGCGCGGCGAGGCGGTCGCGCAGGGGCGAGAGAAGCCCGTGCAGGCTCATCTGGGCAAAGACCGCGAAGACCAGCCCCGAGACCACCGAGCGCAGGTTGCCGGTGGCCGCCAGGGTCAGGAGCCGGCCCGAGCAGCCGCGCGAGAGCACCATGCCGACGCCGAACATCAGCCCGCCGATGATCGCGCCGGACCACGAGCCCGCCACCGACATCATCCGCGCCTGTTGCGGGTCGAACAGGCCCAGCAGGCGCGCCCCCTGCACCCAGACCATGGCGGTGGAAAAGGTCAGCAGCCACACCGCCACCGACTGGCCCATGCGACCGCGGGCAAACTCCACCGTCGCCGCCCAGCGCTCGCGCTTCTGCCTGCGCGCGGCGACGCCGAAGACCGCGCCGGTTATCAGGCCAAAGAGCAGATAGGTCTCGGCTTCTCCCAGCCATTCCACGAGGGACACAATATTCATGACCGTTCCTTCCGCATCCTTGCGCGCGCATTCTCGCACGGGGCGCGGGGGCACGCCTTGATCCTCGTCAAGACACATCGTCATTTGTGAATGTGTTTTCCCCTCGCCAAGCGGCAAAAAGCCGCGTATGGCGGGGCCATGGCAAACGGGGCGCGCTTCATCACGCTGGGCGATTCCGGGGCGCTGCCCTTCTGGCGGCGTCCGGTCTTTCTGCTGATGCTCATGGCCTTCGCCATGCCGATCGCCTTTGCCACCTGGAACGCGCTGCTCAACAATTTCGTGATCGAAAAGGCGCGCTTTACCGGAGTCGAGATCGGCTGGCTGCATACGCTGCGCGAAGTGCCGGGATTCCTCGCCATCGGCGTGATCGTGGTAATCATGTATATGCGCGAACAGGTGCTGGCCACCCTCTCGCTGCTGCTCCTGGGCGTGGCCACGGCGCTCACCGGCTTCTTCCCCACCCTCGGCGGCATCCTGACCCTCACCATGCTGTCATCGCTGGGCTTTCACTATTACGAAACCGTGAACCAGTCGCTGCAACTGCAATGGATCGACAAGGCCCGCGCCCCGCAGATGCTCGGCTGGATCGTCGCCATGGGCTCCACCGCCTCGCTGCTGGCCTACGGGCTCCTGGTGGTCACATGGAAGACCTTTCACCTCCAATACACCACCGTCTATATGCTCGCCGGCGGGTTTACCGCGCTGGTGGCGCTGTTTGCCCTGCTCGCCTATCCCCAGTTCGAAAGCCCGCACCCGCAGATCAGGACCTTCGTGCTGCGCCGGCGCTACTGGCTCTATTACGCGCTTCAGTTCATGGCCGGCGCCCGGCGGCAGATCTTCATCGTCTTCGCCGCCTTCATGATGGTCGAGCGCTTCCACTTCGAAGTGCAGGAAATCACCGCGCTGATGATGCTGAACTTCATCGCCAACATGCTCTTCGCCCCGCTGATGGGCCGGGCGGTGGCGCGCTGGGGCGAGCGGCGCGCGCTGATCTTCGAATATCTCGGCCTGATCGCAGTATTCCTGTGCTACGGGGGCATCTACTATTTCGGCTGGGGGGTGGCGCTGGCGGCCACGCTCTATGTCATCGACCACCTGCTGTTCGCGCTGGCCTTCGCGCTCAAGACCTACTTCCAGAAGATCGCCGACCCGCGGGACATCGCCCCCACGGCAGCCGTGGCCTTTACCATCAACCACATCGCCGCGGTGTTCCTGCCCGCCGCGCTGGGCTACCTCTGGGTCAGATCGCCCGGCGCCGTCTTTGCGCTTGCCGCCGCCATGGCCGCCCTCTCGCTCGCCCTCGCCCTGCTGATCCCACGCCACCCCGAAAAGGGCCGCGAGACGATTTTCTCCCGTCGCCCCTGACCTTTCATCTTTCGCCAAATACTCCCGCCGGAGGCACGATTTTTCGCAGAAAAATCGCCCCCGCCGCGAAGCCTGGCCGCCCACGGGCCGATGCGCTATAGTCGCCGAAAAGGAGGCGCGCATGTTCGCATTTGGCAGCAAGGAAAGGATGGTCACCCCCGACGAGGCCCTGCCGGGGCGCGACGCGCCGATCTGCACCGGCGCCAGCCACCATGTCTTTCACCGCCCGCTCACCATGGAGGTCCCCGAAGGCATGGAAGTCGCGATCTTCGCCATGGGGTGTTTCTGGGGCGTGGAGCGGCTGTTCTGGCGCATGCCCGGCATCTGGCTGACCATGGCGGGCTATGCCGGCGGCTATACCCCCAACCCCAGCTACGAGGAAGTCTGCTCCGGCCGGACCGGCCATACCGAGGCGGTGCGCCTGGTGTTCGACCCGGCAACAGCGGGCTATGGTGCGCTGCTCAAGGCCTTCTGGGAGGGGCACGACCCCACCCAGGGGATGCGCCAGGGCAATGACCGCGGCACCCAGTACCGCTCGGCCATCTACGCCACCAGCGAGGCCCAGCTTCGGGCCGCGCTGGCCAGCCGGGAGGCCTTCCAGCAGCGCCTCGCCGCCAGCGGCTATGGCCCCATCACCACCGAAATCGCCATGGCCGGGCCGTTCTACCTGGCCGAGGAATATCACCAGCAATATCTCTCGAAGAACCCGCACGGCTATTGCGGGATCGGCGGCACCGGGGTGAGCTGCCCGGTCGGGATCGGGGGAGCCTAGGCTCAGAACCGGCCGGTTTCAGGCAGGCTGCCCGTCACGCCCACCCCGAAGCGGCCCGCAGGGGCAATGAGGGCGGCCTGTCTGCGCTGAATGATTTTTCCGCGAAAAATCATGCTGTTCGGGGGCCTCGCTGCGCTCGGTAGGGGGTGCCTGCCTCAGTCGAGGCGAAAAACCTTGTCGCGTCCGCTGGCCCCGCGCACCAGTTCGAGGCGCGACTTGGCAACCCCCAGCGCATCGGCCAGCAGCTTGACCACGGCCCGGTTGGCCTTGCCCCCCTCGGGCGCCACGGTCACGTAGATGCGCAAGCCCGCCTCGCTCTGCTCGACCCTGTTGCGCGCGGCTTTCGGGGTCACGCGCACCGCCAATTCCGCGCCGGGCACGGCCAGATGCGACAGCGCGCCCTTTTTCATGCCCCCTCCTCCCGCACGTCCAGCACCCCGGGCAGCGCCTTGAGCGCGCCCTTGATGCGAGGGGTGAGCGGATAGCGGCGGGGCAGGTCAAGCTCGACCTCGCCGGGCAGGTCCGCACCCACGAGGCAGAGCCGCACGCGGCCCGGCGCCACCCGCGCGCGGCCATTGGCCGCCGCCTCGCCCGCCTGTTCGAGCACCGAGGCCAGCGGCGCGAAGGCCTCCGGCCGGTCCACGAACACCTTCAGATTCATCCCCCCCGCCTCGGCCGCCACCTTTTCCACCGGCGCCACGCTGCGGGCGAGCAGCTTCAGCTGGTCGCCCTCGAGGCTGGCTTCGACCCCCACCACCACGTTCGCCCCGCTCTCCAGCAGATCGCGCGCGCTCTCCAGCACCTCGGAAAACAGCGTCACCTCGAACAGCCCGGTCGGGTCCGACATCTGCACGAAGGCATAGCGGTTGCCGCGCGCCGACTTGCGCTCCTGGCGCCCGGCCACGGTGCCGGCGACCTTGGCGACGAGCGGGCCGCGCTCGGCGCGGGCGCGCAGGTCCTCGAAGGTCATCACCTGCTGGCGCCTGAGCGCGGGCAGGTAATCGTCGAGCGGGTGACCCGAGAGGTAGAAGCCCACCGCCTGGTGCTCCTCGGCCAGCCGCTCGGCCGCCTCCCAGTCCTCGGCCTGCGACAGGCGCGGCTCGGGCAGGTCCTCGCCCGCCTCGCCAAACAGCGATACCTGCGCCGAGGCGCGACTTTCGTGCACCGCCGCCGACCAGGCCACCAGCGCATCGAGGCTTTCGAACACCCGGCGGCGGTTCGCATCCAGCACGTCAAAGGCCCCGGCGCGCGCCAGCATCTCCAGCGGCCGCTTGCCCACGCGCTTGAGCTCCACCCGGCGGGCAAAGTCGAACAGGGTGACAAAGGGCTTCTCCACCCCCTCGACCTTGCGCGCCTCGCAAATCAGCCGCATCGCCTCCACGCCCACATTCTTCAGCGCGCCCAGCGCGTAGATCACCTTGCCATCCTCGACCGAAAACGTCGCCTGCGAGCGGTTCACGCAAGGCGGCACGATCTCGATTTCGAGCCCGCGGCGCAGCTCCTCGGCATAGACCGCGAGCTTGTCGGTCAGGTGGATGTCGCAATTCATCACCCCGGCCATGAACTCGACCGGGTAATTGGCCTTGAGCCAGGCGGTCTGGTAGCTGACCAGCGCGTAAGCGGCGGCGTGGGACTTGTTGAAGCCGTAATTGGCGAACTTTTCCAGAAGGTCGAAAACCTCGCTCGCCTTCTTGCGATCGACCCCGTTTTTCGCCGCGCCCTCGATGAATTTGGGCCGTTCCTTCGCCATTTCCTCGGCGATCTTCTTGCCCATGGCCCGGCGCAGCAGATCGGCGCCGCCCAGGCTATAGCCGGCCATCACCTGGGCGATCTGCATCACCTGCTCCTGATAGACGATGATGCCCTGGGTCTCTTCAAGGATGTGGTCGATCAGCGGATGCACCGACTGGCGCTCGCGCAGGCCGTTCTTGACCTCGCAATAGGTGGGGATGTTTTCCATCGGCCCCGGGCGGTAGAGGGCGACCAGGGCGACGATATCCTCGATGCAGGTGGGCTTCATGCGCCGGAGCGCGTCCATCATGCCGGAACTTTCCACCTGAAACACGGCGACGGTTTTTGCCGAAGCGTATAATTCGAACGTTTTTTCGTCGTCGAGGGGGATATGGGCGATGTCCACTTGCACATTTCGCGCTTTCAAGAGGTCGAGCGCGTTCTGGATCACGGTCAGGGTCTTGAGCCCGAGGAAGTCGAACTTGACCAGCCCCGCCTTCTCGACCCATTTCATGTTGAACTGGGTGGCGGGCATGTCCGAGCGCGGATCGCGATAGAGCGGCACCAGCTCGTCAAGCGGCCGGTCGCCGATCACCACCCCGGCGGCATGGGTGGAAGCGTTGCGCAGCAGCCCCTCTATCTGCTGGGCATAGGTCAGGAGCCGGTCGACCACCTCTTCGGCGCGTGCCGCCTCGCGCAGGCGCGGCTCTTCGGCCAGCGCCTTTTCGATGCTCACGGGCTTCACCCCCTCGACCGGGATCATCTTCGACAGCCGGTCCACCTGGGAATAGGACATCTGCAGCACCCGCCCCACATCGCGCACCGCCGCCTTGGACAAGAGCGCGCCAAAGGTGATGATCTGCGCCACCTTTTCGTGGCCGTATTTCTCCTGCACGTAGTGGATCACCTCTTCGCGCCGGTCCATGCAGAAGTCGATATCGAAGTCGGGCATGCTGACCCGCTCCGGGTTCAGGAAACGCTCGAACAAGAGGTTGTAGCGCAGCGGGTCGAGGTCGGTGATGGTGAGCGCGTAAGCGACCAGCGAGCCCGCCCCCGAGCCGCGCCCGGGGCCGACCGGGATGCCCTGGGCCTTGGCCCATTTGATGAAATCGGCAACGATCAGGAAATAGCCGGGAAAGCCCATCTGCTCGATGATGCCAAGCTCGAAATCGAGCCGCTTTTCGTATTCCTCCACCGGCGCGGCACGGGGGATCACCGCGAGCCGGGCGGCGAGCCCCTCGCGGGCCTGGCGGCGCAGCTCCTCCACCTCGTCCTCGGCGAAGCGGGGCAGGATCGGCTTGCGCGGGAGCGGGCGAAAGGCGCAGCGGCGGGCGATTTCCACCGTGTTTTCAATCGCTTCGGGCAGGTCGGCAAACAGGGTCGCCATTTCCTGCGCGCTCTTGAAATAATGCTGCGGGGTGAGGCGGCGGCGCGGCGCCTGCTGGTCCACATAGGCGCCCTGGGCGATGCACAAGAGCGCGTCATGGGCCTCGAACAGGTCGGGGGCCGGGAAATGCACGTCATTGGTGGCGACCAGCGGAATGTCGCGCGCATAAGCCGTCTCGACGAACCAGCGCTCGGTCGCGGCCTCGGCCTCGGGCAGGCCGCCCTCGCCGGGGTGGCGCTGAAGCTCCATGTAGAGCCGGTCGCCAAAGGCCGCCTCGAGGCGGGCCAGCAGGGCGGCGGCCTTTTGCGCCTGCCCCGCGCGAATCAGCCGCCCCAGCGGCCCGTCGGCGCCGCCGGTGAGGCAGATCAGCCCCTCTGCATGGGCCTCGATCTGCTCCGGGCTGACCTGCACCTGCCCCCCATGCTCGCCCAGATAGAGGCAGGAGCTCAGCTTCATCAGGTTCTGATAGCCCTGCTCGCTCCTGGCCAGCAGCACCAGCGGCGCGGGCGGGCGCGGATCCTCACCCAGCGCCGGCGCCTCATAGGCAAGGTCAATCTGGCAGCCGATGATCGGCTGGATCCCCGCGCCCGCCGCCGCCTCGGAAAATTCCAGCGCTGAGAAGAGGTTATTGGTGTCGGTCACGGCCACGGCCGGCATCCCGGCGGCGCGCGCCATGCCCGCGAGCTTCTTCACCGGCACCGCGCCTTCGAGCAGCGAATACTCGCTGTGCAGACGCAGGTGGATGAATCGGGGCGGCTCGCTCATGGCGCCAGCATAGGCGCGCGCAGGCCCGTGCAAAAGCCCCGAAAAAATCCTTGCCAAGGCGGGGGGGATCGGCTTTGCTGGAGTGAACGACAAGCCCGCGCGCTTTCTACGTCGCATCGAAGGCGCGCATCGGGGGGGCATCCGGTAAGGCGACAGGTTATCCAGATGGACATCGCGTTTCTTCTGAACGGAGAGACTGTGAAGCTGCGCGGGGTCGAGGCGACCCGCACGCTCCTGGACTGGCTGCGCGAAGAGCGCGGGCTCACCGGCACCAAGGAGGGCTGCAACGAGGGCGATTGCGGCGCCTGTAGCGTGCTGGTCGCCGATGCGGGCGGGGTGCGGGCGCAGAATGCCTGCCTCACGCTGCTGGGCCAGCTTGACGGGCGGGCGGTGACCACGGTCGAGGGGCTTTCGGGCCCCAAGGGCGAGTTGCACCCGGTGCAGCAGGCGCTGGTCGAGAAACACGGCTCGCAATGCGGCTTCTGCACGCCGGGCATCGCGGTGGCGCTCGCCGGCGCGCATCTGGAGGGGGCCACGGATTATGACGAGCGGCTGGCGGGCAATCTCTGCCGCTGCACCGGCTATGCGCCGATCATCCGCGCCGCCGAGGCCGCGGCCAAGGCCCCGGTGCCGGACTGGTTCGCCCCCGGCAAGGGTGCGCCCGAGGGCACCGGCGCCGGGCCAAAAAGCGTGGACGATCTGGCCACCGAGATCATGCGCCGCCCCCATGCGACGCTGATCGCCGGCAATACCGATGTGGGCCTGTGGCTCAACAAGCAGCTGCGCGACCTCGGCGATGTGATCTTCCTTTCCGACGTGGCCGAACTGCGCCAGCATGTCAGCGACGAGGCGGGCCTGCATATCGGCGCCTGTGTCAGCATCGAGACCCTGCGCGGCCTGCTCGCGGAGCCCTACCCGCATTTCGCCGCCATGCTCGCGCGCTTTGCCTCGGCGCAGGTGCGCGCGGCGGCGACCGTGGGCGGCAATATCGCCAACGGCTCGCCGATCGGCGACACGCCGCCGCCGCTCATCGCCCTTGGCGCGCGGCTTTACCTGCGCCGGGGCGAGGCGCGCCGGGTGATCGCGCTTGAGGATTACTTCCTCGAATACGGCCGTCAGGACCGGCAGGCGGGCGAGTTCATCGAGGGGCTGACCATCCCCGCCCAGCCCGACAACCTGCGGGTCTACAAGAACTCGAAAAGGTTCGATCAGGACATTTCCGCGGTGCTCGGAGCGTTCAATATCGCCGTTGAGGATGGAAAAGTGCAATCCGCGCGCATCGCCTTCGGCGGCATGGCGGGCATCCCCAAGCGCGCCGAGGCGGTCGAGCGCGCCCTGGTCGGCAAGCCCTGGACGCGCGACAGCGTAGCGCGCGCGCAGGGCGTATTCGCCAGCGATTTCGCCCCGATCGACGACATGCGCGCCTCGGCCGCCTACCGGCTGCAGGTGGGGCAGGCGATGCTGGAGCGGGTCTGGCTCGAGGGCGAAGGGGTGGCGACGGACGTGCGGGAGGTGGCGCCATGAGCATCCGCAAGCCCCTGCCGCACGACAGCGCGCCGCTGCATGTGACCGGCCGCGCCCGCTATGTGGACGACATCCCGGTGCCGGCGGGCTGCCTGCATCTCGCCTTCGGCCTTTCGGACGTGGCGCGCGGGGTCATCACCCGGGCCGACCTTTCGGCGGTGCGCCGCGCGCCGGGCGTGGTGGATGTGCTGAAGCCCCTGGACCTTCCGGGCGACAACGACATCTCGGCGGCCGCCCATGACGAGCCGCTGCTGGCCATGGGCGAGGTGTTCTACCACGGCCAGCCCATCTTTCTGGTCGTCGCCGAGAGCCACCGCGCCGCGCGCAAGGCCGCGCGGCTTGGCAAGATCACCATCGATCCGCGCCCGGCGATCCTGACCATCGACGACGCCCTTGCCGCCGGCAGCCATTTCGAGGGCGGGCCGATCACCTGGGAGGACGGCGACGTGGAAGCCGCCCTCGCCGCCGCCCCGCACCGGCTTGAAGGCGAGATCGAGATCGGCGGGCAGGAGCATTTCTACCTCGAGGGCCACGCGGCGCTGGCCCTGCCGCAGGATGACGGGGCCATGCTGGTTCATGCCTCGACGCAGCACCCGAGCGAGATCCAGCACAAGGTTGCCGAAGCGCTCGGCGTGCCCATGCACAAGGTACGGGTGGAGACGCGGCGCATGGGCGGGGGCTTTGGCGGCAAGGAGAGCCAGGGCAACGCGCTCGCCATCGCCTGCGCCGTGGCCGCCGCACGCACCGGGCGGCCTTGCAAGATGCGCTATGACCGCGACGACGACATGGTGATCACCGGCAAGCGCCACGATTTCCGCATCCGCTACCGGGTGGGCTACGACGACAGCGGCCGCCTGCTGGGGGTGGACTTCACCCACCTCGTGCGCTGCGGCTGGTCGGCGGACCTGTCGCTGCCGGTCGCCGACCGCGCCATGCTGCATGCGGGCAATGCCTATGACATCCCGGCGGTGCGCATCGAGAGCCACCGGCTGAGGACCCACACCGCCTCCGCCACCGCCTTTCGCGGCTTTGGCGGGCCGCAGGGGATGCTCGGGATCGAGCGGGTCATGGACCATGTGGCCCACGCGCTGGGCAAGGATCCGGCGGAACTGCGCCGGCTCAACTTCCACAGCGGCGATCCGGCGCGCCCGACGCGCACCCATTACGGGCAGAAGGTCGAGGATTTCGCCCTGCACGAGATGGTTCCGGCCCTGCTCGAGCGCGCCGGCTACGATGCGCGCAAGGCCGCCATCGCCCGGTGGAACGCGGAAAATTCCGTGCTCAAGCGCGGGCTTGGCTTCAACCCGGTGATGTTCGGCATCTCCTTCACCCTCAGCCACCTGAATCAGGCCGGGGCGCTGGTGCATATCTACCAGGACGGCTCCGTGCACCTCAATCACGGCGGCACCGAGATGGGCCAGGGGCTCAACCAGAAGGTGGCGCAGGTGGCCGCTTCGGTGCTCGGCGTGGGGCTCGAAAGCGTGCAGATCACCGCGACCGACACCGCCAAGGTGCCCAATACCTCGGCCACCGCCGCCTCTTCCGGCTCGGACCTGAACGGCATGGCGGTGAAAGCCGCCTGCGACAAGCTGAAGGGGCGCCTGAGCCGCTTTCTCGCCAATCGCTGGGGGGTGAAGCCGGCGCGCATCGTCTTCGAGGGCGGCGAGGTACACGCAGGGCGCAAGCACATGCCCTTTGCCGAGGCCGCGCGGCTTGCCTATGAGGCGCGCATCAGCCTCTCGGCCACGGGCTTCTACCGCACGCCCAGGCTCAGCTGGGACCGCGCGGCGGGGCGCGGCCGGCCGTTCTACTACTTCGCCTACGGGGTGGGGCTCACCGAAGTCGCGGTCGATACCCTGACCGGCGAATACCGCATCCTGCGCACGGACCTGTTGCACGATGCGGGGGCGAGCCTGAACCCGGCGCTCGATATCGGCCAGGTCGAGGGCGCCTATGTGCAGGGGGCGGGGTGGCTCACGACCGAAGAGCTGGTCTGGGACGACGCGGGGCGGCTCAGGACCCATGCGCCCTCCACCTACAAGATCCCCGCCTGCGCCGACCGGCCCGATATCTTCAACGTCACGCTGTGGGACGGCGAGAACCGGGAGCCGACCATCTTTCGCTCCAAGGCGGTGGGCGAACCACCGCTGATGCTGGGGATCTCGGCCTTTCTGGCGCTGTCGGATGCCGTCTCGGCCTGCGGCAGCGCCTATCCGGCGCTCGACGCCCCGGCCACGCCCGAGCGGGTGCTGGCGGCGATACGGCGGGTGCAGGCGTGAGCTTCGATGTCGCAGCCCTGCGCCGCGCGCTGGCGCGCCGGGGGCGCGTGGTGCGCGTGGTGGTGGCCGAGGCGCAGGGCTCGGCCCCGCGCGAGGCGGGCGCGGCGATGCTGGTCTGGGCGGACGGGCAGCAGGGCACGATCGGCGGCGGCGCGCTGGAATACGCGGCCGCAATGCGCGCCCGCGCCCTGCTTGCCGAGGGCCGGAGCGCGGCGCTCGAGCGCCTGCCGCTCGGCCCGGCGCTGGGCCAGTGCTGCGGTGGGGCGGTGGTGCTGCTGAGCGAGATTTTCTCGGCCGATGACCTGGAACGCATTGAAAGTGCTGAGATTTTCGCGCGCCCCGTGACGGCCGGCGAAACCGGAGAGATGCCCCTGCGGGTGCGCCGCCTGCTGGCAGAAGCGCGCGAATCCGGGGCACGGCCCCGGCCCGCCCTCATCGAGGGCTGGATGGTGGAGCCGCTGCGCCGGCCCGCCGCGCCGCTCTGGATCTACGGGGCGGGCCATGTGGGCCGGGCGCTGGTGGATGTGATCACACCCTTGGAGGAATTTGTGATCACATGGGTTGACACCGCCCCCGACCGCTTCCCCGCCAACCCTCCCGAAGCCGTCACCCTCCTGCCCGCCGCCGCGCCGCAGCGCGCGCTCGCCCACGCCCCGCGCGACGCGCACCACCTGATCCTTACCTACAGCCATGCGCTCGACCTCGCGCTTTGCCACGCGCTGCTCGGCCACGGCTTTGCCAGCGCCGGGCTGATCGGCTCGGCCAGCAAATGGGCGCGGTTTCGCCGCCGCCTGGCCGCCCTTGGCCACGCCCCCGAGGCGATCGGGCGCATCGCCTGCCCGATCGGCGACAAGCGCCTCGGCAAGGCCCCGCAGGCCATCGCCATCGGCGTGGCCGCGCAGTTACTGAAAACAACAAACCAACAGACCGACAGGGAAACCGACCATGAGCGAGACCCGCGCCCCAGAGCCCGCGCTGCTCGGCCTTGAGGGGCTGACCAAGGCCTATCCCGGCGTGGTGGCCAATGACGACGTGTCCTTCGCCATCCGCCCGGGCGAGATTCACGCGCTGCTGGGCGAGAACGGCGCCGGCAAATCGACCCTGGTCAAGATGATCTACGGCCTGGTCAAGCCCGACCGGGGCCGGATGACCATGCGCGGCGCGCCCTTCGCCCCGGCGAGCCCGGCCGCGGCGCGCGCCGAGGGGGTGGCGATGGTGTTTCAGCACTTCTCGCTGTTCGAGGCGCTGAACGTGGCCGAGAATATCGCGCTCGGCATGGACCGGCCCCCGGCGCCGCGCGAACTGGCCAGCCGCATCCGCGCGGTCAGCGCGGCCTATGGCCTGCCGCTGGACCCGGCCCGGCGGGTGGGCGACCTTTCGGCGGGCGAGCGCCAGCGGGTCGAGATCGTCCGCTGCCTGTTGCAGGATCCGAAGCTCTTGATCATGGACGAGCCCACCAGCGTGCTGACCCCGCAGGAGGTGGAGATCCTGTTTCGCACCCTGCGCAAGCTCGCGGGCGAGGGCACGGCGATCCTCTATATTTCGCACAAGCTCGAGGAGATTCGCGCCCTGTGCGAACACGCCACCATCCTGCGCCTGGGCCGGGTGGTGGATACCTGCGATCCGCGCCAGAAGAGCGCGCGCGAACTGGCCGAGATGATGGTGGGCGAGGAGCTGCATGTGCCCAGCCGCGCGCCCGCCACGCCGGGCGCGGTGGCGCTGGAGCTTTGCGGGCTTTCGATGCCGCCGGCGAGCGAGTTCGGCACGCCCTTGCGCGACATTTCGCTGAGCCTCGGCAAGGGCGAGGTGCTGGGCATCGGCGGGGTGGCCGGCAACGGGCAGGACGAGCTTCTGGCCGCGCTTTCGGGCGAAAGCCTGGCGCCGGCGGGCACGATCCGGCTCGCGGGGCGGGACATCTCCCGCCTCGCGCCCAACCAGCGCCGGGCGCTGGGCCTCTTGGCCGCGCCCGAGGAGCGTCTGGGCCACGCGGCCGCGCCCGACATGAGCCTTACCGAAAACGCCCTGCTCACCGGCGCGGTGCGCGAGCGCCTCACCCGGCGCGGCTTCATCGACTGGGCGCGCACGCGCGACTTTGCCAGCCGCATCATCGAGGCTTTCGACGTGCGCACGCCGGGGCCGGAAAATGCCGCGCGCTCGCTTTCCGGCGGCAATCTGCAGAAATTCGTGATCGGCCGCGAGGTGCTGCAGGCCCCCGAAGTGCTGGTGGTGAACCAGCCCACCTGGGGGGTGGATGCCTCCGCGGCCGCGGCCATCCGCCAGGCGCTGCTGGATCTGGCCGGGCGGGGCGCGGCGGTGGTGGTGATCAGCCAGGATCTCGACGAGCTGATGGAGATCAGCGACCGTTTCACCGCATTGAACGAGGGCCGCCTTGCCGAGCCGCGCCCGGCACGCGGCCTGAGCGTGGAGGAGATCGGGCTGATGATGGGCGGCGCGCATGATCTGGAGGTGAGCGCATGAGGCAGATGGGGAAAGATTTCATGCCTCCGGCGGGGATATTTGTGAACAGAAGAAGCCCGGCTGGCTGCCGGAATGGCGAAAGGGTCCGCGATGATCGTATTTGAGAAACGCCCCTCGCCCTCGCGTTTCTGGGCGGCGGTGACGCCGGTGCTGGCGGTGCTGGCGACGATGATTGCCGGCGGGGTGATGTTCTGGCTTCTGGGCAAGGATCCATTGGTGGCGATTCGCACCATTTTCTGGGATCCGCTGTTCGATCCGACCTTCGGCGCCTATTCGCGCCCGCAACTGCTGGTCAAGGCCGGGCCGCTGATCCTGATCGCAATCGGGCTTTCGATCGGCTTTCGGGCCGGGATCTGGAATATCGGCGCCGAGGGGCAGTATATCATCGGCGCGATTGTCGGCGCCGGGGTGGGGCTGGCCTTTTATCCCACCGAGAGCCGGCTGATCTTTCCGCTGATGGTGCTGGCCGGCGCCTTCGGCGGCTGGCTCTGGGCGATGATACCGGCCTTTCTGCGGGTGCGTTTCGGCACCAACGAGATCCTTGTCAGCCTGATGCTGGTCTATGTGGCCGAGGCGATGCTGGCTTCGGTTTCGCAGGGCTTGCTGCGCAACCCCGACGGCATGGGCTTTCCCGGCAGCCGCAATTTCAAGGAATATCCGGCCGCGCATAATGGCGAGATCATCGCCGGGACCGGGATGCATTGGGGCGTGGTCATGGCGCTCATCGCGGTGATCTTCGCCTATCTGCTCCTGAGCCGGCACATGCTGGGCTTTCAGGTGCGGCTCAGCGGCGAGGCGCCGCGCGCGGCGCGCTTTTCGGGGGTGAAACCGGCGCGCCTGGTGCTGTTCTGCCTCGGGCTGAGCGGGGCGCTGGCGGGCATGGCGGGGCTGTTCGAGGTCACGGGGCCGGCAGGCCAGGTCAGCATCGATTTCGGCTCCGGCTACGGCTTTACCGCGATCATCGTTGCCTTTCTCGGCCGGCTCAACCCGCTGGGCATATTGCTCGCGGGTCTGCTGATGGCGCTCACCTATATTGGCGGCGACCTGGCCAGCCTGATGCTGGGCATCCCGGCGGCGGCGATCCAGCTGTTTCAGGGGATGCTGCTGTTTTTCCTGCTGGCGATGGACATCTTCACCAATTTCCGCATCCGCCTGAAGAAACCGGAGGCCGCGTGATGGACCTGACTTCGATCAACCCGGTGCTGCTGATTGCCAGCCTGATGGTGGCGGCGACCCCGATCCTGCTGGCGGCGATCGGCGAACTGGTGGTGGAAAAGGCGGGCGTGCTCAATCTGGGCGTCGAAGGGATGATGATCACCGGCGCGGTGGTGGGCTTTGCCGCCGGGGTCAATACCGGCAGCCCGGCGCTCGGCTTTGTCGCCGCGGCCCTGGGCGGCGCGGCGCTGTCGCTGCTGTTCGGCCTGCTGACCCAGTACCTGCTGTCGAACCAGGTGGCGACGGGGCTGGCGCTGACGCTGTTCGGCCTCGGCCTCAGCGCGCTGATCGGCAAGCCCTATGAGGGGATCAAGTCGCCGACCCTGCAGAAGCTCGACCTCGGCCCGCTCGGCGATCTGCCCGTCGTCGGCCCGATCCTGTTCGGCCACGATCCGGTGGTCTATCTGAGCCTGCTCATGGTGCTGGGCGTCTGGTGGGGGCTCGGCCACAGCCGCGCCGGGCTGATCCTGCGCGCGGTGGGCGAGAACCACGACGCGGCGCACGCGCTGGGCTACAAGGTGGTGCGGGTGCGCATGGCGGCGATCGCCTTTGGCGGCGCCTCGGCGGGGCTGGGGGGGGCCTATATTTCGCTGGTCAGGGTGCCGCAATGGGTCGAGGGCCTCACCGCCGGCGCCGGCTGGATCGCGCTGGCGATCGTGGTCTTTGCCTCCTGGCGGCCGTGGCGCGCCCTGCTCGGGGCCTATCTGTTTGGCGGGGTCACGGTGCTGCAGCTGAACCTTCAGGCGGCAGGGCTCGCGATCCCGGTCGAGTATCTCTCCATGAGCCCCTATGTGGTGACCATCCTGGTGCTGGTGCTGATCTCGGCGCGCGGCCAGCACGGGGCGCCGGGCGCGCTCGGGCGCGTCTTTCACGGCACCGGATAGCGCGGGGGACAGGCGGTGAAACGCGCGGAAATCATTCGGCTCCTCGACGGCACCCACCCGGAGCGCAGCGATGCCATAGCCTGGGTGATGAACGGGCTGATCATCCTTTCGGCCATTGCCATTGCGCTGGAGACGGAGCCGGGCCTGCCCGCCGGGCTGCATCTGTGGCTTTACCGCTTCGAAGTGCTGCTGCTGCTGGTCTTTGCCGGCGAATATGCGCTCAGGATCTGGGCCAGCGAGCACCGGCTGCGCTATATCTTCAGCTTCTGGGGGATCATCGACCTGCTGAGCTTCCTGCCCGCGGTGGTGCTGCTGACGCCCGAATGGCAGGCGGTGCGGGCCTTTCGCCTGATGCGGCTGGTGCGGCTCTTGAAGCTGTTTCGCTCGCTGCACGCGCTGGACCGGCTGGTGGCGGCCTTTCGCGATGTGCGCGAGGAGCTGATCCTGTTCGTGATCATCGCCGCGCTGATGCTCTATGTGAGCGCGGTGGGTATCTACATCTTCGAGCACGAGGCGCAGCCCGAGGCCTTTCGCTCGATCCCGATGAGCCTGTGGTGGGCGGTGGCGACCTTTACCACCGTGGGCTATGGCGACATGTATCCGATCACTCCGGGCGGGCGGATCTTTACCAGTGCGATCCTGTTCATCGGGCTGGGCATCGTCGCGGTGCCGGCGGCGATCGTCACCACCGCCCTGCTTGAAGCCGAGACGAATATCGGCAAAAAGGGTGACAAGAAGAAAAAGAAGCGAAAGAAAAAATCCGAGGCGAGCGGGCCTTCCGATACCGAAACTTCCAAGGGAGAATGACATGAAACGCAGAACCATCCTCAAGGGCGCCGGCGCGCTGGCGCTGGGCTCCACCCTCGGCAGCCGCGTGCTGGCGGCGGGGCCGACCAAGGTCGGCTTCATCTATGTGGGGCCGATCGGCGATGGCGGCTGGACCTACCAGCACGACCAGGGCCGGCTCGCGGTCGAGGCAGAGTTCGGCGACGCGGTCGAGACCGTCTATCAGGAGAGCGTGCCCGAAGGCGCCGATGCGGTGCGGGCGATGACCCAGATGGCGCTGCAGGGGGCGGAGCTGATCTTTGCCACCTCGTTCGGCTACATGGATCAGGTGCTGGAAGTGGCGGCGAAGTTCCCCAACGTGAAGTTCGAGCACGCCACCGGCTACAAGACCGCCGACAATGTGGGCGTCTACTCGGCCCGCTTCTACGAGGGCCGCGCGGTGCAGGGCACCATTGCCGGGCGCATGACCAGGTCCAACGTGATCGGCTATATCGCCTCCTTCCCGATCCCCGAGGTGATCCGCGGCATCAACTCCGCCTTCATCCATGCGCGCAAGGTGAACCCGGACGTGCAGTTCAAGGTGATCTGGGCCTATACCTGGTTCGACCCGGCCAAGGAGGCCGATGCGGCCAAGGCGCTGATCGAGCAGGGGGCCGACGTGATCCTGCAGCACACCGACTCGACCGCGCCCCAGGCGGCGGCGCAGGAAGCGGGCAACGTGATCACCTTCGGCCAGGCCTCCGACATGGCCGAATATGCACCCCTGCCCCGGGTCTCCTCGATCATCGACAACTGGGCGCCCTATTACGTCGCGCGCACCCGGGCGGTGATGGACGGCACCTGGCAGAGCGACAATACCTGGGACGGCATCGGCAAGGGCATGGTGGGGATCGGCGAGATCTCGAGCGCCGTGCCCGCCGAGGTCAAGGCCGAGGCCGAAGCCCTGCGCGACGCCATTGCCGCGGGCAGCTATCACCCCTTCACCGGCCCGCTCAGGAAGCAGGACGGCAGCGACTGGCTGGCCGAGGGCGAAGTGGCCGATGACGGCACGCTTGCCGGTATGGGCTTCTACGTCGAAGGGCTCGAAGGCGACGTGCCCAGCTGACCCCTCACGAGCGGCGGGGTCGGGCGCGAACCGGATCGCAAGCGATCCGGTGGCCTGCCGCAACCGCCCTGCCAGAAACCGAGAGGCCCGGCCCCGCGCCGGGCCTTTTCCTTTCGGCCCGGGCGTGGCACAGAGGCGACATGGACGATTTCCTGATCATCGGCGGCGGCATTGCCGGGCTTTCTGCGGGGGCGCGACTCTCGGCGCTGGGCCGCGTCTGCCTGCTCGAGGGCGAGGACGCGCTGGGCTATCACGCCTCGGGCCGCTCGGCGGCCATGTACGAACCCCGCTACGGCGCCCCGCCGGTCGTGGCGCTGAACGAGGCCAGCGGCGACTTCTTCTTCGCGACCGAAGGCCTGCTCGCCCCGCGCGGCTTCCTCATGGTCGGCCTGCCGGGCGAGGAAGAGGCCTTCGAGGGCACCGCCGCCGCCATGCGGATGCAGCGCCTCACGCCCGAAGAGGGCCGCGCCCTGGTGCCGCCGCTCAGCCCCGAAATCACCATGCTCGCCTACCGCGCCGAGGCCTGGGATATCGACACCGACCGGCTTTTGCAGCTCTTCGCCCGCGAGATCCGCGCGCGCGGCGGGCAGGTGCTGACCGGGCAGAAGGTCACGGCGATCGGGCGCGGCGGGCGCGGCTGGCAGGCGCGCGCGGGCGAGCGGGTCTTTTCCGCCCGCCACCTGGTCAACGCCGCCGGGGCCTGGGCCGACGAGGTGGCGCGCATGGCCGGCATCGCGCCCATCGGCATTACCCCGTACCGCCGCTCCATGGCCCGGGTCGCCGCCCCCGAAGGCCACGAGATACGCCGCTGGCCGATGCTGTTCGGCCCCGGCGAAAGCTGGTATGCCAAGCCCGATGCCGGCGCGCTGCTGATCTCGCCGGCCGACGAAACCCCGGTCGAGCCCCACGACGCCTGGGCCGAGGACCTGACCTTGGCCCAGGGCATCGCCGCCTATGAAGCGCGGGTCAGTGCCCCGGTCACGCGGATGCTGGCCAACTGGGCCGGCCTGCGCAGCTTCGCGCCGGACCGCAACCTGGTGATCGGCCCGGACCCTGCCGATGAAAGCTTCCTGTGGATGGCCGGCCAGGGCGGCTATGGCTTCCAGACCGCGCCTGCCGCCAGCCGCCTGCTCGCCGACCTCGCCGGCGGGCGCGCCCCGGCGCTCGACGCGGCGACCTGCGCCGCCCTCTCCCCTGCCCGCTTCGCCTGAAACGACACCATGCGACCGCTACGGCCCGAAGCCGGCCCGGCAGGGCCGCGAGCCGGGCGATGGGGCGGCGGGTTGGCCGGCGCCATGTTTCCCGACCTGCCGGCAATGCACCGATAGCGCCCATGGGGGCGCTCGATCGCCTTCCGCGAAAGCCCGCAACCTGGCTCCCGGCGGCTGTCATGGTTTCGGTTTTCCGGTTTTCTGGCTCTCCGGTTCTCCAGTTTTCCGGTTTTCCGGTTTTCCGGTTTTCCGGTTTTCCGGTTTTCCGAAAAAATGTGATCTCGTTAACCTTCGGTAAACCTTGATGTGCTTTTCTCCATGAGAACGCAGCAAGAACAAAGAGAGGTCAAAATGCACACACCCCATGACGAAAAGATCGCACGCCTTTTCCGCAGCCTGTCCCACCCACGCCGGGTAATGCTGTTTCGGATCCTGCTCGAGACCCCGGACGGAGAGCTGAGCTATTCCCGGCTGATCGCGGAATCGGGCCTGCGCCCGTCCTCCCTGTCCCACCACCTGCGTGAAATGACCCGCTGCGGCCTCGTGGCCAGCCGCCGCAAGGGGGTGAACGTACTCTTCTTCCTGACCCCGCAAGCCCTGTCCAGAGCCACCGAGCATGTCAACATGCTGTGCACCCCGCAGGATGCCCCGCACCGAAGAGCCGCGTGAGGCCGGCGCAATCCCGCCCCTTCCCCGCGGACACGCCCGGGAAATGGCGGAGCGCCCCATGCGAGCGCCACCCCCGGTGCTTGCTTTTCAACCACTTGCCAACCGGCTCCCCGCCAGAAATGGGGAGGCTATAGTGGCGAATTTCACACAGTTGGGACACCTGTTAAGGTTGTTTCCACCCCAAGGCGCAATCAGAGGTTTACATGCAGAACGAATGGCTCATTGATGTTCTTACTGACCTGCGGCGCTTTTCCGAGGAGAAGGGAATGCCGGCCACAGCGTCAGCACTGGAGGATGTCTGCCTGATCGCGCTGGCCGAGCTGGAGGCGAACAGGGCTGCAGGAATGGGGCCGAACGCAGAGCATGAAGGCAAAGCTGGAGAGTCTTGTCGCCAGTTTGCAGACAGCGACGTCGCTTGAGCATCTGCAGGCCGCCACCGAACAGCTTTGCGATATCCTGAAAGTCCGCCATGTCGTCTATCACTGGGTCAATTCCGACGGCGAGCGATTCGGCGCCGGCACCTACAGCGATGCCTGGGTGGACCGTTACCTGGAAAAGGACTACCTGCGCATGGATCCGGTCATCTTCGGCTGTTTCCAGCGCTTTACCCCGGTGATCTGGAAGGATCTCGACTGGTCCTCGCGCGCGGCGGCGGCCATGTTCCGCGATGCCCTGGCGCATGGGCTCGGCAACCAGGGCTACACGATCCCGATTCGCGGCCCCAACGGCCAGTTCGCCCTGTTCACGGTCAATGACGAGCGCGACGATGACAGCTGGCGCGCCTTCGTCGAGGCCCATGCGCGCGACCTGATGATCATTGCCCACGAGTTCAACAAGAAAGCACTCGAATTCGAACGCGACGGCGAGGGCAGCCCGCCCCCGGCCCTGTCCCCGCGCGAACTGACCGCCATGACCTGCATCGCCAAGGGGATGAGCCGGGCCCAGGCCTCCGAGGAAATGGGTATCAGCGAACATACGCTGCGCGTCTATATCGAAAGCGCCCGCCACAAGCTGGGCGCGCTCAACACCACCCACGCCGTCGCCCGGGCCCTTTCCGAAGGGATCATCCTGGTATAGGCGCGGCCCCGATTTTTCGCAGAAAAATCGCCCCGCACGACAGCGCCTTGCATTCCGCACCGGCGCGGCAAATACTGCTTGCAAACCAACCGCGAAAGGAGCTCCCATGACCATTCACATCGGCGCAGCACCCGGAGAAATCGCCGAAACCGTGCTGATGCCGGGCGACCCCTACCGCGCGCGCTGGGTAGCGGAGAACTTTCTCGAAGACGCCCGGCTGGTCAACGAGGTGCGCGGGATGCTGGGTTTTACCGGCACCTGGCGGGGCAATCGGGTCAGCGTGCAGGGCTCGGGCATGGGGATGCCCTCCTTTTCGATCTATGCCAACGAACTGATCCGCGACTATGGCGCCAGGACCCTGATCCGCATCGGCAGCGCCGGGGCGATGCAGAAGCATGTGGCAATCCGCGACCTGATCATCGCCATGGCCTGTTCCTCGGTGTCCACGCCTTCGGCGACCATCCTGCGCGAGCTGAATTTCGCCCCCTGCGCCGACTGGTCGCTGCTCAACGCCGCGGTAGAAGCGGCCGAGCGCCGCGGCGTGCGCGCCCATGTGGGCGGGCTCTATTCCTCGGACACCTTCTATGACGAGCGCGACGATCTTCAGGAGCAGCTGATCCGCCACGGCGTGCTCGGGGTCGAGATGGAAGCGGCCGAGCTCTACATCCTCGCCGCTCGCCACGGCATCCGCGCGCTGGCGATCGTCACCGTCTCCGACCACCTGCTCACCCACGAGGCCCTGCCCTCTTCGGAGCGCGAGCGAAGCTTTTCCGAGATGGTGGAAATCGCCCTGGAAGCCGCCTTTGCCTGAAGCGCCGGCCGCCGCGCTAGCAGCTGCGAAAGGACGCAGCCGATGCCCCCCTCGCCCTATGACATCCTGTTCGAGCCGGTGCGGATCGGACCGCTTGTGGCGCCCAACCGCTTCTACCAGGTGCCCCATTGCACCGGCATGGGCCACCGCTACCCGCAGGCCGAAGCCCGCCTGCGCGCGATCAAGGCCGAGGGCGGCTGGGGCGTGGTCTCGACGCAAGAAGCCGAGATCCACCCGAGCTCCGACCTGACCCCGGCCAACGAGGCCCGCCTGTGGGATGCGCGCGATCTGCCCGCGCTCAGCCTCGTTGCCGAGGCGATCCACGAACATGGCAGCCTCGCCGCGATCCAGCTGGCCCATAACGGCCTGCACACCGCCAACCGCCATTCGCGCGCGCTGCCGCTGGCCCCCTCCCCGGCCCCCGTTGACAGCAACGACCCGGTGCAGGCCCGGGCCATGGACAAGGCCGACATCGCCGCCTTTCGCCGCTGGCACCGCGAGGCCGCCCTGCGCGCGCGCGAGGCCGGCTTCGACATCATCTATGTCTATGCCGGCCATGACATGACCCTCTTGCAGCACTTCCTGCTCAGGCGCCACAACCACCGCAGCGACGAATATGGCGGCTCGTTCGAAAACCGCCTGCGCCTTTTCCGCGAGGTGCTGGCCGATACCCGCGACGCGGTGGGCGAGAGCTGCGCCATTGCCGTGCGTCTGGCGGTGGACGAGCTTCTGGGCGAAGCCGGGCTGCGCCATGACGGCGAGGCGCGCGAGATCATCGAGGCCCTGGCCGAGGAGCCCGACCTGTGGGACGTGAACCTTTCCGACTGGGCCAATGACAGCCAGAGCGCGCGCTTTTCGCAGGAGGGCTATCAGGAGCCCTATACGCGCTTCGTCAAGCAGGTGACCAGCAAGCCGGTGGTGGGCGTGGGGCGCTATACTTCGCCCGACACCATGGCACGGCTGATCCGCTCGGGCCATCTCGACCTGATCGGCGCCGCCCGCCCCTCGATCGCCGATCCTTTCCTGCCGGAAAAGGTCCGCAGCGGCCGGCTCGGGGAGATCCGCGAATGTATCGGCTGCAATATCTGCGTCTCGGGCGACAATACCAACGTGCCCATGCGCTGCACCCAGAATCCGACCATTGGCGAGGAATGGCGCCGGGGCTGGCACCCGGAGCGGGTGGCGCCGCTCGCCGCACCCGAACGCCATCTGGTGATCGGCGGCGGCCCGGCGGGGCTGGAGGCGGCGCTGACGCTGATGCGCCGGGGCGCGGAAGTGACCCTGGCCGAGGCGCGGGGAGAGTGGGGCGGGCGCGTCACGCGCGAAAGCGCGCTGCCCGGCCTGGCCGCCTGGGCGCGCCTCAGGGACGGGCGGCTTTGCCAGCTGCGCCAGAGCGCGCGGGTGTCGCTCCACCTCGAAAGCCCGCTTGAGGCCGAAGACGTGCTGGAGCTGGGGCACACCCATGTGGCGATTGCCACCGGCGCGCGCTGGCGCGTGGACGGGGCCGGCCGCCAGCACCGCTTGCCGCTCGCCTTTCTCGACCCGGCCCGCGTGGTCAGCCCGGACGCGCTGCTGGCGCAGGGCGCCGAGGCGGTGGAAGCGCCGGGGCCGGTGGTGATCTATGACGACGACCGCTTCTATCTCGCGAGCCTGCTGGCGGAACTGCTCGCCCTGGCCGGGCGCGAGGTGGCCTTCGTCACCCCCGCGCCGGTGGTGGCGCCGTGGTCGGAGCACACGCTGGAGCAGGCGCGCATCCAGAAGCGGCTGATCGAGCTCGAGGTGCCGCTGCATCTTTCGCGCGAGCTTGCCGGCATGGGGGCGGCGAGCCTGACCCTCGCCTGCACCTATTCGGGCCGGCGCGAGGAGATCGCCTGCACCACGCTGGTGCCGGTCACCGCGCGCCTGCCGGAAGATGGGCTCTGGCGGGCGCTGCAGGCGCGCCGGGGCGAGTGGACGCGCGCGGGGATACGCTCCGTCAGCCGGATCGGCGACTGCCTCGCCCCCGGCCTGATCGCCGCCGCAGTGCAGTCCGGCCATGCTTATGGCCGCGCCGCCGGGGGTAGCGAAAAAGGTGCCGCCGAGGATATGCCCAGGCGCGAAGATTTCGGGCATGTTTGACGCGTTTCATATCGGTCTGCCCCTGGCTTGCTCCCGAAACGCATCGGTCCGCAACAGCAATCGGTTTTCCGGTTTTCCGGTTTTCCGGTTTTCCGGTTTTCCGGTTTTCCGGTTTTCCGGTTTTCCGGTTTTCCGGTTTTCCGGTTTTCCGGTT
>JALWTH010000027.1 GCA_027082975.1 Paracoccaceae bacterium
GGTGTGGGGCGACAGGCTGTCTTCGCCCATGATCTCGCCGACCTGCTGTTTCAATCCGCGCCCCCGGGTGGGGGGCGACGTCAGGCCCGGGCCAGCCGCAGCCGGCGTTACGACGTTTCAATCCGCGCCCCCGGGTGGGGGGCGACCCGCCCGCCGGCCCATTTGCCGATATCCTTCGGGAGTTTCAATCCGCGCCCCCGGGTGGGGGGCGACATCCAACGCCCTGAGCGCAGCGGTGTAGACGTATTTGTTTCAATCCGCGCCCCCGGGTGGGGGGCGACTGCTGCATTATAATCCATTGGAAAGAGGAGAAAAAAGCGGTTTGTTTTGCGAAACCCGGGAAAAATGTGGTATTGGCGGAGGGTGTGGGGCGGGGGGTGCCATTAGTCCTTGATAAATCATGATTTTCTGGATGTGCGAAAGGCGCGGCAATTGGCGGTCGCTTTGGGTTCGCGCATTCAGAAGATCAGCGGTCCGTTGAAGTCGATGGCCGGTTTCGCCCCCACATGCTCGACGCGCCGGCGCCAGTTGGCGCCCAGCATGTAGAAGCGCAGGCTGTCGCGCGCGGGGTCGATGATCTCGCACAGGCGCGCGCGCAGATCGACCCATTGGGCCGGCGAAATCTCGCATTCGAAGACCGAATTCTGCACCCGCTGGCCGTAATCGAGGCAGGCTCTGGCGACCTGTCGCAGACGTTTGCGCCCGGCAGTATCTTCGGTGCTGACATCATAGGTGACGAGGACCATCATCGTTCATCTCCACAGATAGGCCGGGTAGGCGTCGAGATCGCCGCGCAGGTGGCGGGCCAGAAGCTGGGCCTGAAGCTGCGGGATCAGGCCGAGGGGCACGGTTTCTTCGAGGAAGGCGTGGCGCAGGGTGGCGCGCTTGCGCGCCTGCCAGGCGGTGAGCACCGTCTTGCGGGCCTCATCGGTGAGGAACACGCCGCCTGTTTCCTCGCGGCGGAAGTCGCGGGGCTTCAGCTGGCCGCGGTTGATCAGCGTCAGCGCGCAGCGCTCGGCAAGGGGGGCGCGGAACTCTTCCATCAGGTCGAGGGCAAGGCTCATGCGGCCGGGGCGGTCGCGGTGCAGGAAGCCCATCTGCGGGTCGAGCCCGTGGGCCTCCAGCGCGGCGCGGCAATCGGCGGCGAGCAGGACGTAGAGGAAGGAGAGGAGTGCATTGACCGGATCGCGCGGCGGGCGGCGGTTGCGCCCGGTGAAGGTGAATCCCTTGCCGCGCAGCAGGTGGGGGAAGGCGCGCCAGAAGGCATGGGCGGCGTCGCCCTCCATGCCGCGCAGGGTATCCATGTCGGGGGCGTGCAGGGCGCGGCGGGCAGCCGGGGAGAGCAGGTCGCGCACCCCGCCCAGCGCCTCTCGGGCGGCAGGCGCCATGCGCGGGCCGTGGTCGCGCAGGGCCCGGGCGAGGGCGGCCCGCTGGCCGGCGATGCGGGCGGCGACGATGGCGCGCCACGGGCAGGGCGGCGGCCGCGTCGCGGGTGGTCTCGTGCTGGGCGCGGCGCAGCAGCACATTGCCAGAGCTCGGCCCCTCGACCCGGCCGAGGAAGCGGCCATATGCGCTGAGGAAGGTGATCGAGATGCCTTCCTCGGCGCAGAAATGCATGAGATCGGGCGACATGCCGACCCGTCCGAAGCAGACGATCTGGCCCAGAAGATGCGCCGGCGCGCGGCCCCGCTCGGCGCCGTCGATGCGCACCACCACATTGCTGCCGTCCTTGTTGAGCCATGCGCCTTCGGAGGTGACGTAGAGTGTGTTCAGCAGCTTCTTCATTCGGGTGCCCCCGCATGGGCGATGGCGCGCTCAAGCCAGCGGGCGGCGGAGCGGGTGAGGCGGGGCCGACAGAGCGCTTTGAGCGAGCAGGCGTCGCAGCGGGCGGGCGCGTATTCGGCGGCGGGCAGGCGGCCCGTGGCGATCAGGGCGCGCACCGCTTCGGCCGCCTCGAGCGTCAGCCGGCGTAGCGCATCGTCGAAGGCGACGGGGACGCGCCGGCGGGTCTTGCCGTAATAGAGCGCGCCTTCGGTAATGGTGCAGGAAAACATCTCCTCGAGGCAGAGCGCCTGGGCGCAAAGCTGCACCTCGTCGGCGCGGTGCGCCTTGGGTCGGCCGCGCTTGTATTCCACCGGGAAGGGCCGGGGCGGGCGGCCGCTGAGCTCCACCACATCGGCCAGGCCGTGCAGCCCGTGGCGCCGGCTCGCGATCTCGACCGCGCGCAAGGTTCGCCCCCGCCCCCGCGTTTCGGCCCGGCCAGCATCGGGGCCACGGTGAAGCGCGCGTCCCTCGGCGGTGAAGCGGTTCTCGGCCCAGAGCCGCTCCACATGGATCAGCGCGCACTGGCGCGGGCAGTAGAGCCAGTGCTGCAGCGCCGAGAGGGGGACGCTCTCAGGCGCAGGGGCCGCAGGGCTCGACAATGCTCACGCCCTCGGGCAGGCCGTCGCGGTCCACCTCGATGCGATAGTCCGAAAACGCGCGCGCGGGCGGCCAGTTATGGGTGCGGTTGTCGCCCGCCGGCAGGCACTCGCCGTCATGGCAGCGCAGCACCCGCACCCGGTCGAAGAGCGCGTGGGCATGGGCATTGCCCAGCGCGCTTTCGTGGCGGAAGGCAATGAGGCAGCGCGTGGCCATCATGCCGCGGGAAGCGGAGCGGTCGAGCTCGAACATGTTGCACAGCGCCTGCCACAGAAGCGCAAGGTCGTCCTCGGAAAAGCCGGTGCGCCGAGCCAGCTTGGCGTTGACGAAGCCATGGGCGCGGTAGAGGCCATAGGGCACGATATGCTTGCGGCCCATTTCGCCTTCTTCCTTATCAACATCGGCTACTCTGGTAATTGTCTGTTCGAGTGGCAGAATCGGCTCGACCGACCGTGCGAATGTAAATTGCACAGGCCCACGAATTTGCCCTGCATTTGGACCGGTGGACAATACGCCGCCAAATGTCCTGATGTCGAAATATTCCTTGCAGAGCCATGCCTGCATAGTTTGTTTTTCTTCGTTGGAGCGACTTTTCGCCTTTTTGCTGTCCCAGCCGTTCTTTGTCTTGTAGTCAGGTAAATCATTGCTACGCGCGGCCTCGGCAATCTTGGGATTAAGCGGCTCCCTTTCCCGAATGAAGATCCGACGACCAGACTCTTCGAGCAAATCCACCCAGTTGCGGATCTTGCGCTTGAGGGAGACGTCCGAGACCAGCCCCTGGTTGGTCTCCGGGTCCATGCGCGGCAGGTTGCCGGCATCCGGGTCGCCATTGGGGTTGCCGTTCTCGACATCGAAGAACAGGACGAAATCGTAGCGGTTGGCAAGCTCGGTCATTGGGAGGCTCCTTCGGATTCGGTAAGGTCGTTGTTCTCGGCGGCGGCTTCTGCTGCCTCGTCCGGTTTTTCGAAGAAGGCGTTCCATTGGTGATAGAAACCGACGAAGAATCGTCCCTGGGCTTCAAGGTTCAGGGATCTGGGCAGATTGGCGGCACCATCGAGAAGCTCGATGATCTCGGAAACGGCCTTGTCAGCCTTGACGCCAAAGTTCCGGCGTTTGTCGCCTGACTTCAGGAGTGCGGAACGGTTGTTCTCATAGCCGCGCATGAGCAGGGGGAAGATGCCCGCCGGGCTGGCCGAGGCACCGGCCATGTATTTGTCGCGAAGGGTTGCCGATCTCTTGGTGTATGAGTGCTCGGCATATGCGTAGGCGGCAAACAGCCGGCCAAGACAATAGGCCGGATCGGCATTGTTGCGGTCGAGCGACATGGGAACCTTCTCCTTGAAGTTGCGGCGCAGCACGGCGGCGATGAGGGCGATGCGGCGCGCGTTGATGTCGTGGTCGGCGCGGATGCGCGCGATGGTGGCGGCCAGAAGCGTGCGCGGATAGGGCGTGCCGGTCAGCACCGCCTGCATCAGGTCGCCGCCAAGGCGGGGCGGGATGTTCTCGGCCTTGCGCTGGGCGGCGGTTTCGTAGAGCAGCGACCAGGCGGCGGGCGGTCTCTTCCATGCCGGGGGCTCCTGGGCGAGGTCCTCCCAGAAGCGCAGCACGTTGCGGGCGAAGTCGCCCAGCGTGCCGGGCCGCCAGAAGCGGATGGCGAGCCGCGCGGCATTGGGCGCGAGCCCGAGGATGAAGACGCGGGTGTCGGGCGCGAATTCGGGCGGGGCGCTGGCGCGGCCCTTTGCGACATCCTTCAGAAGTGTGGCCAGCTTGCCGGCCTCGGCATCTTCGTCGGGCGGGTCGAGGGCCTGCCCCATCAGCCATTCGGCATCGCTGGCCTGACCGCGCTCCGGCACATCGGCCCAGAACGCCACCGTGGTATCGCCGATCCTCAGATTGCGCCCCGAGCCCTTGGCCAGAAGCGCATTGAGCGCCGTGCCATAGGCGAAGGCGGCCTTCTCGGAGACCGGCGCGTTCTCGCCCTGGGCCTTGCCGTAGGAGGTGAAGGCGTCGAGGTTGAACGAGACCAGCGAGGCGCCCGAGCTCTGCGCGCCGGCCACGCCCTTGATGGCGGGGTGCAGGCGGGCGACGGGGGCTTCCTCGCCGCTTACGAGACAGCGCGCGGGTGGAGCCTCCGCGCCCCCCTGCAGCAACGTCTCGGCCGCCGGGCGCTGATGGATGAAGCGGCGCTTCCCGTCCACCTCGTCGCCCTCGAGGCGAAAGACGAGGTTGACGCCGAGCAGTTCGGGATCGAAGCCGCGCTCGGCAAACATCTCCGGGCGCCATGCGCGCATGAAGCCGAGAAGGGCGCCGAGCCCCGCATCGTTGGTGCCGGCAAGCAGCGCCTCGTGGGATTCGACAAAGGCGCGATGTTCCTTGCGGGTCTTGTCATTGATGTCCGGCACCGGGTTCTTGTCATCATCCTCGGCCGCCGTCACCCCCAGCGCGTAGGAAGTCTTGTCCCACAGCCGGTTCGCCTTGATGCCCGAAGTGCGCTTGAAGGCCGCCGGCACCGCCTCCTCCCGCGGCTGCAACCGGCCCTTCTCGCCCGCGCTGCGCAGGTCGTTGATCGCCAGCACGTTTCCTTCGGCGTCCAGCACCACCTCGCCGCCGATCTTCTCGCGCGAATAGCCCGGCGGCGGGGCATTGCCCTGCTTGCGCAGGCGTTCGTAGAGGCGGGCAAGCTCCTGCAGGACGGTCATCGCACCAGCCCCTCCCGGCGCGCGCGGGCCACGTCGAGCACGCCATCCTCGAGCCTTGCGCGGAAGAACATCGGCCGGCGGTCATTGGCAAAGTCGATATCGTAGAGCATCCAGCCCAGATCGCGGTTGCGCTGGTCCTCGGGCAAGGCCGAGGGCGGGACCGCGTCCGCCCATGCGAAATCGGCGACGAATTCGCGGCAGCCAAGCGCGGGGCGGTGGAAGCACTGGCCCCTTTCGGCGCGGCGGCGGAACATGTCGAGATGCTTTCCGGGGCTGTCGTCGGGCTTCGCCTTTTCGGTCATCTCGAAATGCGCCTCGATCACATAGGCCACGCCTTTCAGCGCCAGGGTGGCCCGCTGCTGGCGGTTGTCCTCCACCACCTGATGGAGCCCCTCGAGGCTTCCCCGCTTCATGGCCGATTTGACGCTTCCCGCCGGGATCTTGGAGCCGACCTCGTTGCGTCGGATGGTCTCGAAGCGGATCGGCTCCAGCACATGGATGCGGTCGATCACCCAGCGGATCGCCGGCTTCCAGTGCACCGCTTCCAGAATGCCGCGCGCCGCCGAGGGCGTCATCACGTCATAAGAGACCCGCTCGACTTTCATCTCGGGCCGGGTGAAACAGGCGTAATCGCCCCAGATTTTCAGGCGGATGCCCATCGAACTAATCCTTTCTGCATCCATCCCCGGGTGCCGGTCAGCCGGCCCCCGGGGATTTTCTCTTGACCGACCATCCTTCCGATAACATGTTTCAATCCACCCCCGGCTTGGAGCCGGGAGACGCCGAGCTGCGCGCCCACGCGACCTTCCGGTTTGGACCCGGAGGCCTGATGCGTGGGCGCACACGCTCTGGGCAGGGTGTGGGCCCCTGCTTGCCAACAAGCATAGGTGATTCGCTGCGCCTGTACAATGTTCATGTTATCGGACGGATTAATACTACAAGATCATTCCTCCCAGATCCCAGGCATCTTCCGGGCTGAACCCTGCCTGTTCGTCGTAAAGCGCGGCATTCTCGAGCAGCGCGAATTGCGGGCCGAAATCCGCTTCCCGCCACCATATGGCCGCACCATGGTCAAACAGTTTGGCGCGATCCGAGCGGCTCACCGACACCTGATAGGGCTGAAAGGCGCGGGCGATGGCACCGGGATGGGGGACATGCCTGAGCCGCTCCAACTCCGCCTCCGGCACCCCCCAGCGCCCGCCCCGGATGACAAGCGGCAGCGCCCCGTCCTTGATCATGCGGAAGGCGGCGGCGATGTCGGCAAAGGGGAAGTCGAGCTGGTTGCCGGCCTCACGGAGCGTCTTCATGATGCCGATCTTTTCTCCCACCTTCTTTTCTCCCACCTTGGCCGCATCCAGCGCCTCGATCCCGTGCCGCCAGTAGAGTTCGTGGAAATAGGCGCGCACGGCTTCCGGCGACAGCGGGTCTTCGTGGCGCTCCAGCACCTGCCGGCCGATCTCGGCGAATTGCTTCAGTTCGTCTGGCGGCCGGAAATCCTCGGCCGAGCGAAAGACGAAGACCTCGCCCGTCTCGCGCCTTCCCTCGCGGTTGCAGCGCCCGGCGGCCTGGGCGATCGAGTCGATCCCCGCCGCCTCGCGCCAGAGGCAGGGGAAGTCCACATCCACCCCCGCCTCGATCAGCGAGGTGGCGACCAGGCGCACCGGCGCGCCGTCCTTCAGCCGCTGTCGCACCTCTGCCAGCACCGCGCGGCGGTGGGCGGGTGTCATCCATGTGGTGAGCACCGCGCGGCCTTCGGTGCCTTCAAGCCGGTCGAACAGGGCGCGGGCATGGGGGCGGCTGTTGACGATGGTCAGCGCCTGCGCGCGCTCCCTGAGCGCTTCGCTCAGCCTCGCATCGTCGATCTCGCCCGCATTCTTCACCCGCACCCGGCGGAAGGCCTCGTAGAGGCGGGGCGGATCGGGGGCAAGCTCGGTGACTTCGGCCGGCTCCAGCCCCTCGGGGGCCGGGAATCCGTCGCCCTCCGCCCCCTTCTTCAGCGCCGGCTGGGTGGCGGTGCAGAACACCACCGAAGCGCCGTAGCCGCGCGCAAGTTCCTTCAGCGCCGCCAGGCAGGGTCGCAGCAGGTGCAGCGGCAGCATCTGCGCTTCGTCGAGGATGATCACCGAGCGGGCCAGCCGGTGCAGCTTGCGGCATTTGCCGGGGCGATTGGCGAACAGGCTTTCGAAGAACTGCACCGCGGTGGTGACGATCACCGGCCGATCCCAGTTCTGCGCCGCAAGGCGCAGGCGCTCGGATTCCCCCGGATCGTCCAGCCCGTCCCAGTCGAAGCTGGCGTGATGCTCCAGTACCGCGTCGTCATCCCTGAGCGCTGTGCGAAACACCGCCGCCGTCTGCTCGATGATCGAGACGTAAGGAATTACATGGATCACCCGTTCGAGCCCGTGGGCAAGCGCGTGATCGAGCGCGAAGGCCAGCGAAGTCAGCGTCTTGCCACCGCCCGTGGGCACGGTGAGTGAAAACAGCCCCGGTCGGTGGTCGGCCCTTTCGCGCGCATGGGCGAGGATGCGGGCGCGCTCGGCGTTGATGCTGCCTTCGGCGGGCGGGCCGAAGGCGGCCAGATGCGCGTCAAGCGCCTCGCGCAGCCCCTCAAGCGTGCCGTTCCAGCCGCGCGGGCTCTGCCGCCCCTCGATGCGGTCGTAGAAGGCTTCGGTCTCGAGCCGATCGGCATCGACCAGCGCCGAGAACAGCATCCGGGTAAAGAAATGCAGGCGGAAACTGGCGCGCGGGTGATCCCGCGACAGCCCGGCAAGGGGGGCGGGCGGCGCCGAGAGCGCGGGCAGCGCGATCCCCTCGGGCAGGTCGAGCCGGGCGGCATCCCGCAGGCGTTTGTCCAGCGGTGTCGCCGGCCGGCCCGCGGCGTGCCCGATCCCGTTGGCCAGCCCCGCATGGTGGCCGGCGATGGCATAGGCGATAAGCTTGCCGATTTGGGCAATGCCGAGCTCTTCGGCGGCAAACCGCGCCCCTTCGCCGCTATGGGGCTCGGAGGATCGCTCGCCGCGCAGACGGGCCTGAAAGCCGGGCTTCGCCTTGCCCAGATCGTGCAGCAGCCCGGCGATCCGGGCGAGGTCGCCGGCGGCGAAAGACCGGGCAAAGGTCTCGGCCCGCCCGGCCACCGCGTTCAGGTGTTCGTGCAGCGGCTCCCAGTCAGACTGATCGGGCCGGTTGGTGGAATGGGCGAACAGATCGGGAGCACGAGACATCGCGGATAAGGTTGACAATGGAAACTCGTCGGAATGCGGCAATTCTACCGATAATTGTCTTTCGTGCAAAGCTGCTGCCTGACAGTTCGCGCGACAGGCTTGGCAAGCCTCCGGCTCCTTGCCTGGGCCCCTGCCTGCGGCGCGCCCGGCCATGGTATCTCCTGCGCCGGGCAGCAGGGCGCGAAGGGTGCGGAGCGGTACCCGGGCGCCGCTTCGGTATCGGGCGCCGGTTGGACCGGACAGGCAACGGGGGCGCCCGAAAGGGCAGGGAAAGGGGCGCGAGAGGTCAGGTATCGGCGCTGTAGACCAGCTTCAGCCGGGGTTTTGCCGACCGCCGGGGCGGGGCAGGGCGCGCAGGTGCGGGCTGATTCGGCCCGCGAATCTGCCCGGCCAGCCCGGGAATGCTCCGGCGCGCCAGGGGCGCGGCCTCGCCGGGCTCGCCCAGGAGGCGGTTGATCTCGATTTCGCGAATGGCGAAGCGGCGTGGCGCGCGGCCGATCCTGCCGCTCGATTGCAGCGCGCCGAGCATTCGGGTCGGGCGGCCCTGTTCGTCGCGCAGGGGGGCGAGGTAGAGCTGCGCCTTCAGCGCCGGGCGGGTGAAGCCGGTATCGCCGGCAAGGCTCAGGCGCAGGCTGGCGGGGGCGGTGAAAGCGGTCTCCATCGCCTCCTGCAGGCGCGCGCGCGCCTCGGGCAGGAACATGGCCGAGAGCGGCATCCCGCGCACCTCCATGCCCAGAAGCTCGCTCAGGTGGCGTCCGGCCACGCGCAGGCGGGCCATGCCGGGGGCGATCTTTTCG
>JALWTH010000028.1 GCA_027082975.1 Paracoccaceae bacterium
CCGCAGGGGTGGGTCGCGGCCCGTGACCGGACGGCTTTGCGGCAGGGCGGGGGCGGGAAGCGACGCGGATGCCGGGGCGCAGTGGATGCGGGGACGCTTCGGGCGCCCTACCCCCGCTGGCGCATCAGCCGCGCCTTCTGGCGGGACCAGTCGCGGCGGGCTTCGTCGGCGCGCTTGTCGTGGTGTTTCTTGCCCTTGCCGATGCCGATCTTCAGTTTCACCAGGCCCTTGTGGTTGAAATAGAGCACCAGCGGCACGATGGTCATGCCCTTGCGCTGGGTGGCGTTCCAGAGCCTTGATATTTCACGCTTCGAGGCCAGCAGCTTGCGCTTGCGCCGCTCTTCATGCCCCCATGTCCTGGCCTGCGCATAGGGGGCGATATAGGCATTGACCAGCCACAGCTCCCCATCCTCGACCGCCGCATAGCTCTCGGCGATATTGGCCCCGCCCTGGCGCAGGGACTTGACCTCGGAGCCCAACAGCACGATGCCGCATTCAAGCTCGTCCTCGATCGCGTAATCGCGCCGCGCGCGGCGGTTTTCGGCGATGACCTTGTAGTTCTTGTTGTCTTTCTTGCCGGCCATGGAGGCTCCACAGATTCTGCCCTGGTCGGGAGAGTCTACAGTCTTGCGGCAGATGTGCAATCGCTCAGGGTTTGGCCTGGCGCCGATTTTTCTGCGAAAAATCGGGGCGGTGGCCTCAGTCGCGCGGGGCCGCTGCCCGGCGCAGGCGGTCGTTGATGGCAAGGCCCAGCCCGGTTTCGGGGATCGGAGAGACGGCGATTGGTCCTTCGGTTTCGTCCAGCCTGTGCAGATGGGGAAACAGGTTGGCCGCCGCCTCGCGCAGGTCGCCCGAAGGGGAGAGGTTCAGCGTCGCCCCTTCGACCGGGCCGAAGCCCAGCAGGCGCTCGCCGGGGCCCGGCTCGGTGACATTCAGCCGCAGGCGGGCGCGGGGCGCGTAATGCGAGGCAAGCTGGCCCGGCGCGGTGGGTTTCGCCCCATTTTCGCCGGGTTGCGGGGGCTGCGGGCGCGCCAGCGGCTGGCCGAGGCAGGCTTCCACCGCTTCCAGCGGCACGCCTCCGGGGCGCAGCAGGGCCGGGGCCGGGTCAAGCCCGATGATGGTGCTTTCCACCCCGACCGGCGCCGGCCCGCCATCCAGCACCGCCTCGATGCGCCCGCCAAGCCCGGCCAGCACATGCGCGGCCGTGGTCGGGCTGAGCCGCCCGGACGGGTTGGCCGAAGGGGCGGCGACGGGGCAGCCCGCCTCTTCCAGCAGGGCGCGGGCGAGGTCGGATGCGGGCAGGCGCAGGGCGACGCTCTCGAGCCCCGCCGTGACCAGCGGCGACAGGCCGGCCTCGGGCCTCAGCGGCAGGACCAGGGTCAGCGCGCCGGGCCAGAAGGCGGCGGCGAGGCGCTCGGCGGGCTCGCTGAAGCGGGCAATGGCGCGCGCCGCCTCGAGCGAGGCCACATGCACGATCAGCGGGTTGAAGGCGGGGCGCGCCTTGGCCTCGTAGATGCGCGCCACCGCCTCGCCGTTCAGCGCATCGGCGCCCAGCCCGTAGACGGTCTCGGTGGGAAAGGCCACCAGCGCGCCGGAGGCCAGCAGGGATGCGGCCCGGGCGAGGCCCGCCGCGTCGCCTGCAAGCTGCTCCGTGCGCATCTGCCTTCCTCCGTTGCCAGCCATGGCGCCGGCCATATGCCGGGGACTTCCTGCCGGTACGCTCCCGCCTTGCCAAGCGTCTGTCAAACCAAAAGGGCCGCCCCGCGGACGGCCCTTTGACAAAGCCCGGGGGGCTTATTTCAGCGTCGCCAGATAGGCGATGATGTTTTCACGGTCCGCTTCCTTGCGCAGGCCCGAGAAGCTCATCCGGGTGCCCGGCACCATGTTCTTGGGCTTGGTCAGGAATTCGGCCAGGCGCTCGGGGGTCCAGGTGCCGCCAAGCTCTTTCATCGGGCCGGAATAGCTGAAGTCCGGCACCGAGGCGACCTCGCGCCCGACGATACCGAACAGCGACGGGCCGACCTTGTTGACCCCGGCTTCGGGCGAGTGGCAGGCCTTGCACTTCTTGAACACCTTGGCGCCGGCTTCCGCGTCGCCGGCCATGGCACTCTGCTCGGCGGTTGCGGACTCGGCGGCGGGCGCCTCTTGCGTCGCAGCGGGCTCGGCGGCGGGCGCCTCTTGCGTCGCAGCGGGCTCGGCGGCGGCCGGAGCCTCGGCGGTCTCGGTCGCTGGCGCGGGGGATCCTTCCGCCGCCGGTGCCGCTTCAGCTTCAGCCGCAGCCGCAGCCGCAGCCGCAGGCGCAGCTTCTTCGGCGGCCGGGGCCTCGGCGGTCTCGGTCGCCGGAGCTTCCTCGGCGGCGGGGGCCTCGGCCGGCGCCGCCGCGCCCTCCATGCCGCTCAGGTCAAGCCCGTCGCCGCCGATCGTCGCCAGGTAGGCGATCATGTTGGCGCGGTCGGCCGGCTTGGGCAGCCCCTTGAAGGACATCTTGTTGCCCGGAGCAAAGGCCTTCGGGCTCTCCAGCCAGGCAAACAGCGCTTCCGCCGTCCAGCTGCCCTCGATCCCGCTCAGCGCCTCGGAATAGCTGAACCCCGCCACCGAAGCGATGTCGCGCCCATAGACGCCGTAGAGATGCGGCCCGGTCGCGTTCTTGCCGTCTTCGAGCTTGTGGCAGGCCTTGCACTTGCCAAACAGCTTGGCGCCCTTCTCGGCATCCGCCGCCGCCAGCAGCTCGGCAAGCGAGACTTCCGCCGGCGCTTCGGCAGCGGCCTCGCCGCCTTCCTCCCCGGCGGCAATGACATAGCCACGCACCGGGTGCTCTTCGCCATGCTCCTCGGAAGCGGTGGAATAAAGGGATTTCGCCGCCCAGTTGCCGAGCAGGAAAACAAGCAGGGCCGAAAGAACCCCACCGGCGATTTTGGTCGTTGTCATTGAATTGGACATGCTGCGTTCCGTATGATCCCGATTTCAGACGCCTTCTAACCGCTTCCCTTACCCCTTTTCAAGCTGTATGAGGCGCGACCAAACGCCCTTTGCGGGCCAAGCGCATGGAAAGTCGTGAAAATGAAACCGAAAATAGCCTTTCAGGGAGAGCCCGGCGCCTATGGCCACGAAGCCTGCCGCAAGGCGCGCCCGCAGATGGACGCGCTGCCCTGCGAAACCTTCGAAGAGGTGATCGGCGCAGTGCGCGAAGGGCGGGCGGAACTGGCCATGCTGCCGATCGAGAATTCCACCTACGGGCGGGTCGCCGATATCCACCGCCTGCTGCCCGAAAGCGGGCTGCATATCCGCGACGAAGCCTTCGTGCGGGTGCGCATCTGCCTCCTGGGCCTGCCCGGCGCCCGGCTGGAAGACATCACCGACGTGCGCGCCCACCTGGTGCTGCTGCCGCAATCGTCGCGATTCCTCCGAGATCACGGCATCCGTGGCCACGCGGCGGCCGACAGCGCCGGCGCCGCCGCCGAGCTGGCCGGCACCTCGGACAGGAGCCAGGGAGTGCTGGCCAGCGCGCTGGCGGCCGAGATATACGGGCTCGACGTGCTGGCAAGCGATATCGAGGACCACGGCCACAATACCACCCGCTTCGTGATCATGGGCCGGAAGCCGGACCTGAGCAGGCGCGGCAGCCACGGCATGATCACCACCTTCGTCTTCGAAGTGCGCAACATCCCCGCCGCCCTCTACAAGGCGCTCGGCGGCTTTGCCACCAATGGCGTCAACATGACCAAGCTCGAAAGCTACATGATCGACGGATCCTTCACCGCCACCCGCTTCTATGCCGATATCGAAGGCCACCCGGAGGACGCCCCGGTCAGCCGGGCCCTGGAAGAGCTCGACTATTTCACCAACCATATCGAGATCCTGGGCGTCTACCCGGCCGACCCGGCACGCTTCTGAAACCCCCACCGCCCCTTCTTCTGTTTGGAAATATCCCGGGGGAGCACGAGGGGGCAGCGCCCCCTCGCCCCGATTTTTCTGCGAAAAATCGCGCCCGGCCGCCAGGACAGGAAGCCCGGCACCGCCACCGGGCTCCACGCCGTTGCTTCCAGTCCGGCGCGTGCCCGGCGCTGCGGCTCAGGCCCTCCTTGCGGCGCTCCAGTCGTCTTCGACCTTGCCGGCAAAGACCGCTACCTTCTTGCGGAAACGCTTGAGAATACCCGCCTGGGCCAGCGTCATCGGCTTCAGCAGCAGGCGCGCGGGCAGGTTGGTGGCCCGGACATCGGCGCGCAGTTCCATCCGGGTCCGGGCCCTGCTCAGCGCCACCAGATCGACGGTGAAATGCACTTCCACCCCGCCCGAATGTCCCTTGACCGCCACTCCGTCCGGGCGGTTGAACCCGACCACTTCCAACTCGGCCCGGCGTGACCGCCCGCGCCAGGCGAAATCCACTTCCCAGCACATGCCCTCGCCGACGCCCCCGGTCTCGTCGGTGCGGCGCAGCTCCGCCCCCCGGCGCAGGATCGCGCGCTCGAACGAATCGAAATCGCTCACCGCCTCGAACACCACCTCCTGGGGCGCCTCTATGTCTTCGCGTGCCGTCAGTTCCATCCGCCTGCCTGTCGCTTCCAAGTCTTTCGGCCCGGATTCTGGGCCTATTCGCGCCTCTTCGCAAGCCGCTTTTCCAGCAAATACCGCGCAATCGTTCCCGGTCGCGGCGCGGTGATGCGCGGATGCGTCCCGTCCAGCACCTGCGCCAGTTCGCCATTTCCGATCCAGAGCGCGTCTTCGAGCTCGTTTTCGTCCAGGCGGATATCGGTGCTGGTGGCGCGTGCCTGGCAGCCGATCATCAGCGAGGCGGGGAAGGGCCAGGGCTGGCTGGCCAGGTAGCGCACCTGCGCCACCGCCACGCCGGTCTCCTCGGCCACTTCCCGGCGGACTGCGGCCTCGATGCTTTCGCCGGGCTCCATGAAACCGGCCAGCAGCGAATACATCCGTTCTGGCCATCCCGGCGAGCGGCCCAGCAGCACCGAATCGCCATTGGTGACCAGCATGATCACCACCGGGTCCGTGCGCGGGAAATGCGCGCTGCCGCAGGCCCGGCAGGTGCGTTGCCAGCCCGCTTGCGCCGGACGGCTTTCGGCCCCGCAGGCGGCGCAGAAGCGGTGGCTCCGGTGCCAGGAGAGCAGCGCCCGCCCGGTAGCGGCAATCTCGGCCTCGACCGGCGCCAGCGCGGCCATGACCGCGCGCAGGTCGGCAAAGGCGCTGCTGGCGTTGTCGTCATCACTGCCGTTGCTGACACCGGCCAGGGGCTGGCGGGCCTGATCCACGAATGGCCGGGTCTTCCCGGGAGCTTCGCCGTCTGGCGGCTGCCAGGCCGTCACATCGGCGGCAAAGACCGGGCGGCGATCCGGGCGCAACCCCAGAAACAGCGGCGCTTCGGGTGCGTGGGCAAGGAGCGGGTGGCCTTCTGCCAGGAATGCGAGCCTCTCGCGCCGGGAGCCGCTTGCGGAGCGGAGCAAGGGCTTTGCGTGCCAGAAAGGCAGGATGCAGGCCCCCTGCCGGCGCAGTGCCTCCAGCTCCCGGGGCTTCTCGCGCAGATGCGCGGCGCGCTCCAGCAGGCCGGCGGCAAAGGCGATCCGTTCGCGCAGCGGCATTTCCGTTCCGGTCCTCCCGGTTGATCCTGATTGATCCTGATTGATCCTGACGATTTGTCACAGAATATTCAGAAAGTTTCTTCTTGATAAGAAAATTTACAAAATTATACTCAAGGTTGTGTTCATCGGGGAAATTCCCCTCATCTGGACACATCGCGGCTCGCCAATCCCGGCAATCCGGCTTGCGGGCAGGCAAGGACATGGCCGGGACAAGTCGGGGGGAGCGGCAAAGGGAGCGACCAGAGGAATGGCCAGGGGAATGGCCAGGGGTACGGATGGGAATGCCAGGGGAACGGATGGGTCTTGGGCAAGTTGGAGACACTGGCTGACACGCCTGTCAGCACATGCCTGCGGCTGCGGATCATGGCGACGAGCGATCTGCACATGCAGGTGCTGCCGGCCGATGCCGGCGGGCGCGCCCCAGCAGAGGGGGGCGGGCCCGCGCATGGATTTGCCCATACCGCCACGCTGATCCGCCGCGCCCGCGCCGAAGCGGCCAACAGCCTGCTGCTGGACGGCGGTGATTTTCTCTGCGGCAGCGCCTGCACGCTCCTGCCGCAAATGCCTTCGGAGTCCGGCCGGCAGCTGCATCCGATGATCGAGATCATGAACGCGCTGGGATATGACGCGGCCACCCCGGGCAATCACGATTTCGACCACGGACTGCCCTTTCTGGAGCAGGCCGCGGCCGGCGCCGCCTTTGCGCTCACCTGCGCCAATGTCCGCATCCGCACGCCCCAGGGCACGCGCCCCCTGTTCGCCGAATACCTGATCCTCGAGCGCGACATGACCGACCGGGACGGGCGCAGGCACGGACTGCGCATCGGCGTGACCGGCTTCCTGCCGCCCAATTCCATCGACCAGCCCGAGGCCAGTCCCCGCCATATCGACACCGGCGACATCATCGAGGCGGCCCGGGCCGTGGTGCCCGAGATCCGCCGGGCCGGGGCGGATCTGGTGATCGCGCTTGCCCATAGCGGGCTGGGCCCGGCCGAGCATGTGCCGGGCATGGAAAATGCCGCCATCCCGCTGGCCGCGGTCGAGGGGATCGACGCGGTGATTTCCGGTCACCGCCACAAGGCCTTTCCCGGCCCCGGCTGGTCCGCAAGCCCCGAAGTGGACCCCGAGCGCGGCACCGTGCATGGCAAGCCGGTGGTCAGCCCGGGCTTCTGGGGCTCCCATCTGGGGCTGATCGACCTGGAGCTCGAGAAAGCCGGGGCCCGCTGGCGCATCCGCCGCCAGGAGGTCTGCACGCGCCCGGTTGTCGGGCGCGATGCCCGGGGGGCCGGGGCGATACTGGTGCCCCCCGACCGGAGAACCGAGCAGATCATCCGCCCCGTGCACCGGCGCATCCAGTCCTACATGTCGCAGCCGCTGGGCCACAGTGTCGCGCCGCTGCACTCCTTTTTCGCCCTGGCCGGGCCGAGCAGCGCGGTGCAGCTGATCCAGCGGGCGCAGATCTGGCATATCCGCCGGCAGCTGGAACGGCTGGAGGGAGTGGACGGACTGAAAGGGCTGAAAGGGCTGGAGGGAGTGGCCGGGCTGGACCCGGCCGCCCCCGCGGCCCTGCCGCTCCTGTCCAGCGCCTGCTCCTACAAGACCGGCGGCTATGGCGGGCCGGAGAACTTCACCGATGTCGCCGCCGGCCCCCTGACCATGGCGACCATCGCCGATCTCTACCCCTTCCCGAACCGCCTCACGGTGCTGTCCGTCACCGGCGCCGGCCTGCGCCACTGGCTGGAACGGGCCGCCAGCATCTACAATCGGGCCCTGCCGGGCATGGTGGTGGAACTCAAGGCGCCCGATGTCCCGGCCTATCTCTACGAGACCGTGCTGGGGCTCGATTACACGATCGACCTGTCGCGCCCGGCCATGTACGACCAGTACGGCCACCGGATCGGAAGCGGCCCCGGCCGCATCCGCGACCTGACCATGGCCGGCGAGCCGGTGCGCGCAGACGGGCGCTACCTGCTGATCACCAATTCCTACCGTGCCGGCGGCGGCGGCGGCTATCCGCTCGCCGAAAGCGCCGTGCGTCTGGACCTGCCTTCGGCGGACATGCAGCAGGTGCTGGTGGAATATTTCCGGGCCCACCAGCGTATCGGCGTGCCGCTCGAGACCCATTGGCGCTTTGCGCCGCTGCCCGGCGCGGTCATGCGGCTGCGCTCCGCGCCGCGCGCCCGGGCGCATCTGCCGGTGCTGGAGCAGGGCGAAATCCGCCCGGCCGGGCAGGATGCGGACGGCTACCAGCTGTTCGATCTGCACCTGTAGGGCGTAGATCCATGAACCACGCCCCGCCGGGCGCCCTTGCCCGGGCGCCCTTGCCAAGCCCGGATGCCCGACCTATATGGAGCGCGAGAGGTTGGCGCGGGCGAGCGCCTCGCCAACCCGGTCAGGTCCGGAAGGAAGCAGCCGTAACGAGCCCCGCTCGGGTCGCTGTCCAGCCTCTCACCCACGTTCATTCCTGCCGGGCCCGCCGGGATTGAACGGTGCCGGAGCGCATTTGGCCGGGGGATCAGCTTGTTCAACCTTTCTCGGAACCGCCTCGCGTGACACTCAGCCTCGCGGATATGGGCTTTGACGACTTCTTTGTCGCGCAACTTCCCCCGGACGGTTCGGCCAGCCCCTGGCGTATCTCCGAGATCCACCGCGACCGTCTCACCGGCCTCTCCCCGCAGGGCACCCGGAGCCTGACCACCCCCACAGGCCAGGAGACCGGCGCCTTTGCGGTCGGCGACTGGGTGCTGGCCAGCCCCGCCGGACAGGTGGAAGCCCTGCTCGCGCGCAAGAGCCTGCTGCACCGGCGCGCCGCCGGCACCGATGCCCGCCGCCAGCTGATCGCCGCCAATTGCGACACGCTGTTCATCACCACTTCCTGCAATGCCGATTTCAGCCCGGCCCGGCTGGAGCGCTTCCTGGTGCTGGCCCATGAGAGCAATTGCCGGCCCGTCATCCTGCTGACCAAGGCCGACCTGGTCGCGGACCCGGACCGCTGGCTGAGCCGCGCCCGGACGCTCGATGCGCACGCCGCCTGCCTCGCCGTCGATGCCCGGGATCCGGGCGACCTCGCCCGCGTCGCCGAGCATTGCCGCCGTGGCCAGACCGCCGCCCTGGTCGGCTCTTCCGGCGTCGGCAAGACCACCCTGACCAACGGTCTGTGCGCCCGCCGGGATCCCACCGCTCCGATCCGAGAAAGCGACGGGCGCGGGCGCCACGTCACCACCAGCCGGGCGCTGCGGGCGATGACCAATGGCGGCTGGATCATCGACACGCCGGGCATCCGCGCGCTTCGGCTGGAGCAGGCGCAGGGCGGGATAGCCCGGCTGTTCGCGGATATCGAGCAGCTGGCGCGGCAGTGCCGATTCGCCGATTGCCGCCACGACCGCGAGCCCGGCTGCGCCCTGCGCGCGGCGGTGGCGGCCGGCAAGCTCGCCCCCGGGCGCCTGGAGCGCTGGCGCAAGCTCAGCGCGCAAGAGGCGCGCAACACCGCCACTCTGGCCCGCGCGGGCCGCCGGCACGC
>JALWTH010000029.1 GCA_027082975.1 Paracoccaceae bacterium
CGCCCCCCCGCGGCCGGGCCCTGCCCTCGAGAAATGGCAACAGACACGATCACCACACCACCTCCTTCCAGCGCCGCGGCTGCGCCGCCAGCCCCAGCGCGAGCATCGGCGCCCAGGCCAGCGCGCTCTTGGCGACCCAAAGCCCCAGAAAAGCCACAAGCGCACCCGGAGCCACGCCGTGCGCCCCACCATACCAGATCAGCAGGTAAGCCGATACCACCGCCGCAATCACCACCACCGACAACAGCCCGCTCACCACCAGCCCGCCAATCCCCTCCGGCACAAAAAGCGCCCACAGATAGGGCAACCCCAGCGCCAGCCCCATCAGGGCGAGGACCGGAAGCGCGATGTCGAGAAAGAAGCTCATCCCCCCTTCTCCTCCAGATACCGCCGCTTGGCCTCTTCCTGCCGCCTGAAATCGCGCACCATGGCCTCGATCGCCGCCTCGTCCGACTTCTCCGCATAGCGAAACTCGCTGTCGGCATAGCGGTTGATCTCCTGGATCACCATTTCCACGGTGATCGGCCGGCGCAGTTCTTCGATCATCGCCTTCTTCTCGTCATAGGGTTTGAACAGGAAAAGCTCCGGCTCCTCCATCCACTCGTCCGGCAATTCGAAATCCATCGCCCGCACCTTGACCGCATCGGTGATGTTCTTGATCGCGCGGCCGGTAAAGCGCGGGTCGGCCTCCTGGATCGCCTTGAGGTAAGTGCCCAGCTCGGCGATGGTATCGAGCTTGCCAAGACCCTCGCGCACCCGCTCATAGACCCGCTCCAGCGCTCTCTCCTGCGGGCGGTTGTGGCGCTCGAAGCTCTCGGCCACGGCGCGCTTGATCTCCTGCGCCGCATATAGCGCGTGATCGCCCAGCGGGATCGAATGGTTCTTTCCCAGGAGCAGGGCGAGGATGTCGATGTAGTCTTCCCGCGTCTGCGGTCCGTCCACGAGGAACCGGGCGCCGGCCCGCTGCCTCAGCGCATCGTCCACCGCCTCGGGGTAGTTCGAAAACATGCCAAAGGTGCAATTGCCCCGCACCACCGTATTGGCCCCGGCAAAGCTCTCCATCAGCACGGCGGTGATCTCAAGCTGCCCGGCCGAAGCCTGCCGGTCGCCCCGCTTGCCCGCCAGCTGGTCGATATCGTCGATGGTGCCAAAGCCGATCACGTTCGGATCCAGCACGTTGTTGATGAAGGCCTTGGCGTTCTGCGCGCTCTTGCCCTGGTAGGAGTCGATGCTCTCGGTCGAAAGGTTCTGATAGCGGAAAGGATAGCCCGCCACCTGGCAGTAATCGTTGATCAGCCCGGCCATCATCTGAATGAGCGTGGTCTTGCCGGTGCCCGGCATGCCATCCCCCATGAAGGTGAAGATGAAGCCGCCAAGCTCGGCAAAGGGATTCATCCTGCGCTCGAAATCATAGGCCATGAGCATCTTGGCGAGCTTCATCGCCTGATATTTGGCGATGTGGTTGCCCACCACCTCGTGGGGCTTCTTGAACGTCATGGTCAGGGCGGAGCCGCGGCTGCTGCGCGCGGGCGTGAAGCCGGCAATGGTCAGCCCGTCCGCCTCCACCCGATAACGCGCGCCGGTAAAGGGGCCAAGGCGCGGGGCGTTCTCGGCCCGCCTGGCCACCTTTTCCATCAGCTGCTCGGCGAAAGCGATCACCACCGCCACCAGCTTCGCCTCGCTGTCGGCAAAGGCGGCGATGTCCTGATCCAGCTCCCACAGCGCGCCGCTCAGCGCCAGCGCGGCATTGTCGGTCAGCACTTCCTCGACCGCCCCCAGCTCCACGCTCACCTCACCGCGATGCGAAGCCAGCAGAAAGGCCGTGGCATTGGCAAAGACATGCAGCACCACCAGCGCCTCGGCGGCCAGAAGCTCGGCAAATTCCGCCGCCCGGCTGCGCGGCAGGGAGCCGGCGAGATTGTCCTTCTTCAGCTCCCTCAGCCCGGTCGCCTCGCCATAAGCCTCCCCCACCGCAAGCGCGATGGCAATCGCCCGGCGCAGCCCGTGCAGCACAGCCGCCTGCACCGGGCTCATCAGCGGATCGCCCCCATCCGCCGCCTCGATCCGCTCGATGATCCGCACCCCCTCTGGCCGCGCCGTGGAGCGCCCCACGAGCCCCGGCGTGGTGGAGCGAAACCGCCGCCGCGTCCCGACCCCGGGAGAGCGCTCAACCTTCACCACCTCCTTCGCCTTTGCGATCCGCGGCGCATGGTCGAACCCGTCCAGATAGCCCAAAGCCGCCTCATACTGCGCGCGAA
>JALWTH010000030.1 GCA_027082975.1 Paracoccaceae bacterium
GCCCGGCAGCCCCCGACCATCCCCATGCAAAGCCGTTGCAGCCCGCCCGCGCCGGGGCTATATCCGCCCAATGCCCCACGCAGCGACCGATAACCGCCCCGCCCTGCCCGCCGAGATCGCCCGGCGGCGCACCTTCGCCATCATCAGCCACCCGGATGCGGGCAAGACCACGCTGACCGAGAAATTCCTGCTCTATGGCGGCGCGATCCAGATGGCCGGGCAGGTGCGCGCCAAGGGCGAAGCGCGCCGCACCCGCTCGGACTTCATGAAGATGGAGCAGGAGCGCGGCATTTCGGTCTCGGCCTCGGCGATGTCGTTCGACTACGAGCAATACCGCTTCAACCTCGTCGATACCCCCGGCCACTCGGACTTTTCCGAAGACACCTACCGCACGCTGACCGCGGTGGACGCGGCGATCATGGTGATCGACGGCGCCAAGGGGGTCGAAAGCCAGACGCAGAAGCTCTTTGAAGTCTGCCGGATGCGCGACCTGCCGATCCTGACCTTTTGCAACAAGATGGATCGGGAAAGCCGCGACACCTTTGAAATCATTGACGAAATACAGGAAATGCTGGCGATCCACGTCACCCCCGCCTCCTGGCCGATCGGCATGGGGCGCGACTTCATCGGCTGTTATGACCTGCTCGGCGACCGGCTCGAGCTGATGGACCGGGCCGACCGCAACCGGGTCGCCGAAAGCGTGGCCATCGAGGGGCTGGACGATCCCAGGATGGCCGAGCATGTGCCCGCCGAGCTCCTGGACCGCCTGCGCGAGGAGGTGGAAATGGCCCGCGCGCTCCTGCCCGCACTCGACCCGGCCCAGGTGCTCGACGGGCACATGACGCCGATCTGGTTCGGCTCGGCGATCAATTCCTTCGGCGTGCGCGAACTGATGCAGGGCATCGCCCGCTACGCACCGCCGCCCCAGCCCCAGCGCGCCGAGCCGCGCCAGATCCTGCCCGAGGAAAACAAGGTCACCGGTTTCGTCTTCAAGGTGCAGGCCAACATGGACCCCAAGCACCGCGACCGGGTGGCCTTCGTGCGCCTCGCCTCGGGCCATTTCAAACGCTCCATGAAGCTCACCCACATGCGCACGAAAAAGCCCATGGCGGTCTCGAACCCGGTGCTATTTCTGGCCTCCGACCGCGAGCTTGCCGAAGAGGCCTGGGCAGGCGACATCATCGGCATCCCCAATCACGGCCAGCTCAGGATCGGCGACACGCTGACCGAGGGCGAATCCCTGCGCGTCACCGGCATCCCGTCCTTCGCGCCGGAGCTTCTGCAAAACGTGCGCGCGGGCGACCCGATGAAGGCCAAGCACCTGGAAAAGGCGCTGATGCAGTTCGCCGAGGAGGGCGCGGCCAAGGTATTCAAGCCCGCCTTCGGCGCGGGCTTCATCGTCGGCGTGGTCGGCCCGCTGCAATTCGAGGTGCTCGCCAGCCGCATCGAGATCGAATACGGCCTGCCGGTGCGCTTCGAGGGCTCGCAATTCACCTCCGCGCGCTGGGTCAGCGGCCCGCCCGAGCAGGTGGACGCCTTCATCAAGGCCAACCGCCAGCACATCGCCCACGATCACGACGGCGATGTGATCTATCTCACCCGCCTGCAATGGGATATCGACCGCATCGAGCGCGACTATCCCGAGATCACCCTGAGCGCGACCAAGGAAATGCTGGTCTGAGCCCCGCCATTTGCTGTGGTGCGCGGCAGACACAGCCGGGGATTTCCCGGCGCGCTTGCTTGCCAATGCTCCCACGCGGCCCCTATACTGAGCGCGGCAGGAGCCACAATCCGCCCCGGAAGCCCGACCCACGGGCATCCGGCAACAATGACAGGCAGCAAGCAAGCAATCACATATCACGCAAAGGAGTTTGAGATGAACACGTTTACCCGCATTTCAGCCGCCGCCCTGATCGCCACCCTCGCCCCGCTGGCCGCCAGCGCCCAGAGCTGGGAGGGATTCTATGGCGGGGCTTCCCTTGCCCATTTCATGGGCACGACCGATAACGGCGCCAGCCTGCGCCTGGGCTACAACCTGCAGAATGCCAACCTGGTCTATGGCGGCGAGATCGAATACACCAACTACCCGACCCGCACCTATTCGACCACCTTCGTTACCGGCCGCATCGGCACCGCCATGAATGGCAATGTGCTCGCCTATTTCAGCGCCGGCGCCGGCGTCAGCTCCAACCCGACCAATATCTGGAAAGTCGGCATCGGCGCCGAATACGCGCTGACCGACAATCTCTTCCTGCG
>JALWTH010000031.1 GCA_027082975.1 Paracoccaceae bacterium
AGCGAAGGTGGTCGGCGGCCCAGAGGCGGAGGCCCGCGGCCCCCCGCCGCTCTCCCGCCCGCCCCGCCCTCTTCGCCGGGGGGCACGTCCTCCTGGAGGGCGTCCCCGGCCTGGGCAAGACGATGCTGGTCCGGGTGCTGGCCCGCGTCCTCGACCTGAAGTTCGCCCGCACCCAGTTCACCCCCGACCTGATGCCGGCCGACATCCTCGGCGCCGAGGTGCTGGAAGAGGGCCGCGACGGCAGCCGCGCCTTTCGCTTCCTGCCCGGCCCGGTCTTCTGCCAGCTCTTGCTGGCCGACGAGATCAACCGCGCTTCGCCCCGCACCCAATCGGCGCTGCTGCAGGCGATGCAGGAGCAGGAAGTGACCATCGCTGGCGAGGCCCATGCCCTGCCGCGCCCCTTTCATGTGCTGGCCACCCAGAACCCGCTCGAGCAGGAGGGCACCTATCCGCTGCCCGAGGCGCAGCTTGACCGCTTCCTGATGCAGATCGACGTGGCCTATCCCGACCGCGCCGCCGAGCGCGAGATCCTGCTGGCGACGACCGGTGCCGGGGAGGCCGAGGCGGCGGCGGTATTCGCGCCGGGCGAACTGGCCGGGGCGCAGGCGCTGTTGCGCCGGATGCCGGTGGGCGAAAGCGTGGTCGGGCTGATCCTCGACCTGGTGCGCGCCTGTCGTCCGGGCGATCCGAGCGCGCCTGCGCCGGTGCACGAAAGCGTGAGCTGGGGGCCGGGCACGCGGGCGGCGCAGGCGCTGATGCTGCTGGTGCGCGCGCGCGCCCTGCTCGAGGGCCGGCTGGCGCCGGGGGCCGAAGACGTGCTGGCGCTGGCGCGCCCGGTGCTCGTTCACCGCATGGCGCTCTCTTACGGCGCGCGGGCGCGGGGCGAGAGCCTTGGCGCTCTTATTGACAATGTTATCAACGACTTGCGCGCGCTCGGCGCGGGTGAAGCCGCGTGAACCTCGCCGCCCCGTCCCAGCCCCTCGGCGCCCGGGCCGTCGCCCTCGCCGCGCCGCTGCCGCCGCTTCTGGCGCGCGCCCTTCGGCTGGCCGAGGCGGTGGCGCTGGGCGAGCAGGGGCGGCGCCAGCCGGGGCCGGGAGATGCCTTCTGGCAGTATCGTCCGGCCCAGCCGGGGGATGCGGCGCGCAGCATCGACTGGCGCCGCTCGGCGCGTTCGGATCAGCATTTCGTGCGGCAAAAGGAGTGGCAGGCGGCGCAGACGGTGGTGTTCTGGGCCGACCGGGCCGCCTCGATGGGCTTTGCCTCGCCCGGCGCCCCGGCCAAGGCCGACCGGGCGGCGCTGCTGGCGCTGGCGGCCTCGGTGCTGCTGCTGCGCGCTGGCGAGCGGGTCGGGCTCACCGATCTGGCGCCGGGGCGCGGGCAGGTGCAGCTTCGCCGCCTCGCCGGGGCACTGGCGCGCCCGGCGGAAGGCGCGGAATACGGCGCGCCCGACGTGGCCACGGTCCCGGCCCACGGGCGGGCGGTGTTCCTCTCGGACTTCCTCGGCGATCTGGACGCGCTCCGGCGCGCGCTGGGCGCGCTGGCCGAGCGGGGCGTGAGCGGCGCGCTGGTGATGGTGCTGGATGCGGCCGAGGAGGGCTTTCCCTTTGCCGGGCGGACCATCTTTCGCTCCATGGGCGGCAGCCTCAGCCACGAGACCCGCCGCGCCGGCGATCTCAGCGCGCGCTATCTTGAGCGGCTCGCCGCGCGCAAGGCGGCGCTGGGCGAGATGGCGGCACGGGCCGGCTGGCAGTTTCACCTGCACCATACCAGCGACGCCCCGGCCCCGGCGCTTCTGTGGCTTTATCGCGCGCTGGAGGCGCGGCGCTGATGCTGGTGCTCGGCCCCCTCGGCTTTAGCGCGCCGCTGGTGCTGGTCGCGCTGCTGGCGCTGCCGGTGCTGTGGTTTCTGCTGCGGGCCACGCCGCCGGCGCCGGTCACCCGGCTTTTCCCCGGCGTGGTGCTGCTCCTGGGGCTCGAAGATCGCGACGCCGAGCCCGACCGCACGCCCTGGTGGCTCCTGCTCTTGCGGCTGGGGGCGCTGGCGGCGATGATCCTGGGCTTTGCCGGGCCGGTGCTGCACCCGGAGGACAGGGAGGCGGCAAGCGACCTGCCGCTGCTGGTGGTGCTGGAAAACGGCTGGAGCGCGGCACCGGACTGGAAGGCACGGCTGGCGGCGGCCGATGCGGCGCTGGCGCGGGCCGGGCGCGCCGGGCGGCTGGCGGCGGTGCTGGCGAGCGCGGGGGAGGGCAGGGT
>JALWTH010000032.1 GCA_027082975.1 Paracoccaceae bacterium
CTGTCACAACGACCCGCTCTGCGAAAACTTCCTCGATGACGGCGCGCGGATCTGGATCGTGGACTGGGAATATTCCGGCATGAATGACCCACTCTGGGACCTCGCCGACCTCTCGGTCGAAGGCGCCTTCAGCCCGGAAATGGAAACCGAACTGCTCACCGCCTATTTCGCCCGCCCGCCCAGCGCCGCCGAACGGGGCCGCGTGGTGATCTACAAGGCGATGTGCGATCTGCTCTGGACCCTCTGGGGGCTGATCCAGCACGCCGACGAGAACCCGGCCGAAGATTTCTGGGCCTATTCGATCAACCGCTTCGAACGCTGCAAGGCCCTGATGCAAAAGGAAGACTTCGCCGAACACCTGCGCGCGGTCAAGACCTGACCCCTTTCACCTTTCGCCAAATACTCCCGCCGGAGGCACGATTTTTCTGCGAAAAATCGCCGCCCGCCGCCCTCACACGCCCAGATATTGCGCCGTCACCTCGCGGCTCAGGCCCCCAAAGGCGCCGCTCCAGACCGTGCGTCCCTTCTCCACGATCACCGCCTTGTCGGCAACGCTTGCCAGCTCCCCCAGCGACTTGTCCACCACGATGATCGCCAGCCCGGTCTCGGCCTTGAGCCTGTGTACCGCCTCCCAGATTTCCCGGCGCACCACCGGCGCCAGCCCCTCGGTGGCCTCGTCGAGGATCAGCAGCCGCGGGTTGGTCATCAGCGCCCGGCCGATCGCCAGCATCTGCTGCTCGCCCCCCGAGAGCGTCGCCGCCTGCTGCCCCATACGCTCGCCGAGGCGCGGAAACAGCGCCACCACCCGGCCCAGATCCCAGGGGCCGGGGCGGGCGGCGGCGATCAGGTTTTCGCGCACGCTGAGCGGGCCAAAGCAGCGCCGGCCCTCGGGCACCAGCCCGATCCCTAGCCGCGCCGCCCGGTAGGCGGGCAGGCGGGCGAGGTCGTGGCCGCCAAACAGGGCCGTGCCGCCCCGGTGGGCGAGCAGGCGCGAAATCACCCTCAGCGTCGTGGTCTTGCCCATGCCGTTGCGCCCCATCAGCGCCAGCACCTCGCCTTCTTCGAGCGAGAGGCTGACCCCGAACAGCGCCTGCGACGGGCCGTAAAAGGCTGAAATATCGGCGATTTCCAGCAGGCTCATGGCACCGCCTCCCCGCCGGCTTCCTCGCCCAGATAGGCCTCCTGCACCCGCGCATCGCCGCGTATCTCGGCGGCACTTCCGGTGGCGATGATCTCGCCGCCGACCAGCACGCTGACCCGATCCGCAAGGGCAAAGACCGCATCCATGTCATGCTCGATCAGCAGGATCGGCGCGCGTTCGCGCAACCCGTCGAGAAAGCCCGTCAGCCGCCGGCTGCCCGAGGTGCCGAGCCCGGCCATCGGCTCGTCCATCAGAAAGGCCTTTGGCGCCAGCGTCAGCGCCACAGCCACTTCCAGCTGCCGCCGCTGCCCGTGCGAAAGCTCCGCCACCCTCAGCGCCGCCAGATCCTGCAAGCCCACCGCTTCGAGCGCCGCCATCGCCCGCTCCACCAGCGCGCGATCCCCCAGCACCGGGGCGAAGAAGCGCATCACCTTGCCGCGCGCGCCCAGCGCCCCCAGCACCGCGTTTTGCAGCACGGTCATTTCCATCGCCAGCGAGGATATCTGAAAGGTCCGCGCCAGCCCCGCGCGCGCGCGCGCCGCCGTGCTCCAGCCGGTGACCTCCTGCCCGCCGAGCCAGACCTCGCCCCGGTCGGGCATGAGTTCGCCGGCAATCTGGGCGATCAGGGTGGATTTCCCCGCCCCGTTCGGGCCGATCAGCGCATGTATCTCTCCCGGGCGCAGGTCCAGCGAGATGTTCCTGGAGGCGACCAGCGCCCCGAAGGCCTTGGACAGGCCACGCACCTCCAGCACCGGCGCGCTCACGGGCTCAGTCATGGGCTCAGTCATGGGCCACCTCCTCGCCGGCCAGCATCCCGATCAGCCCGCCCCGGGCAAACAGGACCACCCCGAGCAGCAGCGCGCCGAGGAAGATATGCCAGTATTCGGAGATGCCGCCGAGGAAATGCTCGAGCAGGATAAAGAGCGCCGCGCCGGCGACCGGGCCGAACAGCCGCCCCACCCCGCCCAGGATCACGAACACCATGATCTCCCCCGAAGTCTGCCACGAGAACATGCTGGGCGAGACGAACCGGTTGAGATCGGCATAGAGCGCACCGGCGAGCCCGGTTATCGCCCCCGACAGCGTGAAGGCGCTCAGGCGCAGCCGGTAAGGGTCGATCCCCACCGCGCGCAGCCGGGCCTCGTTCTGGCGCGCGGCCGAGAGCGCCAGCCCGAAAGGCGCGCGCATCAGCCGGCCCACCAGCAGCAGCACCGCCAGCAGGAGGGCGTAGGAAATGGCGAAAAAGTTGAACGGAACCAGCGTGTTGACCCCCGGGAAGCTGTTGCGCAGGTAGATCGACATGCCGTCCTCGCCGCCATAGGCGGGCCAGGAAATGGTGAAGTAGTAGAACATCTGGCCGAAGGCCAGCGTGATCATGATGAAATAGACCCCGGAAGTGCGCAGGCTCAGCGCCCCGATCACCAGCGCCACCAGCGCCGAGGCCAGGACCGCCACCGCCCAGATCACCGGCATCGACTTGGTGCCGGGGATCGAGAGCGCCTCGATCAGCGGGGTGTAGTTCTGCGCGTGAAAGGCGAGGATCCCCATCGCATAACCGCCGATCCCGAAGAACACCGCATGGCCGAAGCTCACCAGCCCGCCGGTGCCCAGCGCCAGGTTGAGCCCGACCCCGGCCAGCGCCAGGATTGCCACCCGCGTCGCCAGGGTGATGGTAAAGGGCTCGTCCGCCCACAGCGCCCAGAGCGGCACCGCCAGAAGGCCCGCCAGCAGCAGCGCATTCACCATCGTCTCGCGCCGCCCCCCCATCAGCCCGCGCTCCCGTAAAGCCCCGTGGGCTTCACCAGCAGCACCGCCGCCATCAGGATGTAGATCGACATGCTGGCCAGGGCCGAGCCGGTGGTGGTCGCCGCGGTCGGCTCCATGAACAGCCCGAACAGCATCGGCAGGAAGATCCGCCCCAGCGTGTCGGTGAGCCCCACCAGCAGCGCGCCCACCAGCGCGCCCCGGATCGAGCCGATACCGCCGATCACGATCACCACGAAGGCAAGGATCATCACCGGCTCGCCCATGCCCACCTGCACCGACTGGATCGCCCCGATCAGCGCCCCCGCCAGCCCCGCCAGCGCCGCGCCCAGCGCAAAGACCAGCGTGTAGAGCACCGATATGTTGACCCCGAGGGCGCCGATCATCTCCCGGTCCGCTTCGCCCGCCCGGATGCGGATGCCGATCCGGGTGCGGCTGATCAGGGCAAAGAGGCCGAGGGCCACGAGGAGCCCGATTCCGATGATCGCCAGCCGGTAAAGCGGGTAGCGGATACCGCCGGGCAGGCGCACCGGCCCTGAAAGCCAGTCGGGAATGTCAAGATAGAGCGGGAAGGAGCCGAACAGCCAGCGCGTCCCCTCGCTCAGGATCAGGATCAGCGCAAAGGTCGCCAGCACCTGGTCCAGATGGTCGCGTCCGTAAAGGCGGCGCAGCACACTTGCCTCGATCAGCGCGCCAGCCGCCGCCGAAGCCGTAAGCGCCGCCACCAGCCCCAGCAGGAAGGAGCCCGTCGCCCCCGCCACCGCCGCCGCCGCAAAGGCGCCGATCATGTAGAGCGCGCCATGGGCGAGGTTGATCAGCCCCATGACGCCGAAGATCAGCGTCAGCCCCGCAGCCATGAGAAACAGCATGACGCCGGACTGAAGCCCGTTCAGGACCTGTTCGATGACGAGGATCGGTGACATGCGCGCGCGCGCCGGGCCGCACCGGCCGCCACCGGCCGGCCCGATCGCTTTCCTACATCTTGCACTGATCCACGTAAGCGTTCACGAAATCGGTCGCGGCCACGCCGACGATCTTGTTGGTGAACACGTCGCCTTCCTTGATCACTTCGCGCACATAGATGTCCTGAATCGGGAAGTGATTGGGCGCAAAGGAGAATTTGCCGCGCACGGAGTCGAAATCCGCCTCTTCCAGCGCCGCGCGGAAGGCGTCGGTGTCGCTCACATCGGCCTTTTCCATGGCGCTGATCATCAGGTTTGCGGTGTCATAGCCCTGGCTGGCATAGAGCGAGGGCAGGCGCCCGTATTCGGCCTGGAAGGCTTCGACAAAGGCCTTGTTGGCCGGATTGTCGATATCCTTGTTCCACTGCGAGGTGTTGCGCACGCCCAGCGCCGCATCGCCCACCGCCTGCAGGATGCCCTGGTCGAAGCTGAAGGCGGGGCCGAAGATCGGGATGTCAACGCCGCTGTCCGCATATTGCTTGAGGAAGGAAATCCCCATGCCGCCGGGCAGAAAGAAGAACACGCTGTCGGCGCCAGAGGCACGGATCCGGGCGATCTCGGCGGCGTAATCCTTCTGGCCGAGCTTGGTGAAGATCTCGCCATTGATGCCGCCGGTGAAGGTGCGCTTGAAGCCGTTCACCATGTCATGGCCGGCCGGATAGTTGGGCGCCAGCAGCAGGGTGTTGTCGAAGCCCTCGGCGGCGAGATAGGTGCCGGCGGCGGCGGGCAGGTCGTCATTCTGCCAGGCGACGTTGAAATGCAGCGGATCGCAGCCGGCGCCGGCCAGTTGCGACGGCCCCGCATTGGGCGAGAGGTAGAACTTGCCCTGGGCCACGGCCGCCGGCACCACCGCCAGCGCCAGATTGGACCAGATGATGCCGGTGAGCAGGTCCACCCGGTCGGACTGGATCATCTTGTCGGCCAGTTGCACGGCGATGTCGGGCTTGCGCTGGTCGTCCTCGATGACCACCTCGATATCGTCGCGCCCGGACATCTTCACCGCCAGCATGAAGCCGTCGCGCACATCCACGCCCAGCGAGGCCCCCCCGCCCGAAAGCGTGGTGATCATGCCGACCTTGATCCCCTCGGCCCGGGCGCCCGGCGCCGCCGCGAGTGCCAGTGCCGAGGCCACCGCCGTGGCCAGAAACAGTGATTTCGCTTTCATGTCTTTCCTCCCTCCAGATACGCCGGGCCTGCCCTGGGCGGAAGCCCGCGCCACCCATCCTGATTGCATATTGACTGCACAGCCCGTTCTACGCAACAGGCCTCGGCAAATCCACCTCCTTGCGCCCGGGCGCGACACTTTTCCGCCAGCTTTTCCCGCCGGTTGCCCCGGTCGCCGTCTCCGGCCCGGCCCCGTCGCCGCTCAGGCGACCAGCAGCGTCTCGGTGGGGATGCCCATCATGTGGGTCAGGTCCTCGCGCCCCATCCAGCCCATGAAGCCGCGCAGCTCGCCCCCCTCCCGGAGCTTCCAGCTGAGCGCGCCCGGATCGGTATGCATGTAGCCCTCGCGCTCGACCAGCCCGCGATAGGCCAGCCCCTCGGGCACGAAGCAGAAGATGAAGTCGGGCGACCAGCGCAGCACCGCGCTGGTCATGGCAAAGCGCGCCAGCGCCCCGGCGATGCCGGTGCCGCGAAAGCCGCCCTTGCCCGCCCTGAGCCAGGCTTCGCCGTGATAGCATACCACGCCGCGAATCCGGCGCGCGCCGGGGCCCGGCCTGTAGGTCGAGCGCGCCTTGTCCAGCGCCACCCCCGAAGGCGGAAAGGCGCGGAACTCCCGCTCGAGGTAATCGGCCAGGCTGGTGGTGATCTGCAGGCGGCGCACGGCCTGGGTGTGGACCAGATTCCCGCGCCGGTCCCAGCCCGCGATCCAGAAAGCGTTTTCAGGGGTAAGCTCTTGTTTTTCCAGATTGAACGGATCACCCAGAGGTTGGTCCCCGCGCAATTCGGCGATCATGTCGGCATAGTGCTGAAAATCATCGCCAACCTGAAGGCGCATCCCCATCTTCTCGGCAAGACCGGCAATGGAGGCGGCAAACTGCGCCCCGGTAAATGTATCATGAATGGTCATAATGGTCTCCTTCAGACAGCCCCGTAACCCGAGTGTAACCTGAAGGCGTGCAAAAGCGAAAAAAAACAACGTCAGGTCGTTGATTGACGTGGCACTGCCACTTTATTAATCGTTTGATGAAAAATTGGGCAGCTACGCGGAGCCCCCGCACGCCGCCCGTCAAGCGGAGATTCGGCCCTCCGGGGCCTGCTCCGGCGGCTCGAAGACCATCACCCGATCAGGCGGCATCGAGCGGGCCATGCCCTCGGGCAAGCCGTCGATCTGCACGTTATAGGTGCGGTTGATCAGCGCCCCGATCGCCCCGGACCCGTCGGGAAAGAAACAGCCCATCAGCAGACGCTCATAGGTGATCGGCACCGGCTCTTCATGGCCGGGCATGGGGATGCGGGTATGAATGTGATCGAGCCGCACTCCCTCATGGGTGCGGGTCTCCTGAAAAGGCTGGCTGAGCAGATCGGCAAAGCCCCCGCCCCCGGGCAGGCTGGCAATGCCGTGGCCGACCGAAGAGCGGGTGCGCTCCCAGCCATACCAGGTGGCAAAGGACGACTTCTCCCCCACCTCCACGCAGACCCAATCATCGGCCAGGCGACGAAAGATCATCAGCCAGGGGCGGATCTTCTGAAAGGCCGGATGCTCGATCTGCCCGCGCGCCTCGGCCCAGCAGCGCAGGCCAAAGGGCAGCAGGTCGGAATCGCTGTTCCACATCAGGCTGAGCGGCTGCTGCTGCAGGAAATAGGTAAAGCCCTCGTCATGGGAGGCAGTCAGGTAGAACAGCCCCCGCCGGTGGCCCGAAGCATCCTGCACCCAGGAGCGCGCCCGCGCCAGCAGCTCCTGCGCCTCGCGCAGGGCACGCTTGCCGGCCGGGGTCAGCGCATAGCGACGATCCTCGAGCCGGAACAGCGGCTCGCCGCGAACCTCTTCGAGGCTGGCAATGTGGCGGCGCACGGTCTGGCGGGTGCTGTTCAGATTCTTTACCGCTTCCGAAAGATTGAGCGTCTGGGCCAGCTCGACAAAGCTGCGCATCTGCTCGAACAGCAGCGGAGAGGGGTTGAATTCACCCATGGCGCGCGCCTGCCGGTCGCCCGCCCGCCCCGACGTGGATGGTCGGATGCCGGAAATATATCAATGTTTTCCTCCCCTTACCCTCTCCCATCTCTCTCCCGATGCGAGATGGTACAAAAATCACCCCTCACCTTTACATCCTTTTACTGCAACAACACAAGGGTAACCAATTGAAAAACGGCCCAAAGAATCGTTTCTCCTTTAGCGGGAAGAAACGAAAGGCACGATCAATGGTACATCCTGTAGACATCCATGTGGGCAAGAAGATCCGCCAGGCCCGCCTCGTGCGCGGCCTGACCCAATCTGCCGTGGCCAGGCAACTGGGCCTCTCCTTTCAGCAATTGCAGAAATACGAAACCGGCTACAACCGGGTCTCGGCCAGCAAGCTCTACGAGCTGTCGCTGCTGCTCGACGTGGCGCCCTCCTATTTCTTCGAGGGGCTCGGCAGCGGAAAGGCCGACAGCGCGCCGTCCACGCTGATGGACGACCAGACCGCCAAGGCCGTGCAGGCCCTGGCCTCGATCCAGGACGAAAAGGTGAAGAATCACCTGCGCTCGATGATCCACGAAATCGCCGGCTGCGAAAACGTCGCCGAAGCCTCCTGACCCGCACGCGGCCCGCCTTCATCCCCATCTCGGCCGCCTCGGCGCATCGTGCCGAGGCGGCATTCATGGCCGGACGGAGATGCTCGAAGCAGCAGGGCAGCCGGGGAGAAACTCCAAGCCTGGTGCGGTCGAGAAGACTCGAACTTCCACGGGTTTTACCCCACAGCGACCTCAACGCTGCGCGTCTACCAATTCCGCCACGACCGCATGTCAGGCTCGGTGCGCGCTACATAGCGAAGGCTTTGCGCGATGTGAAGAGCAAATGCGCGTTTTTTCACCGCAAGCGGAAGGGGCGCCCGGCATACCGGCAATGGCGCCCCGGAAACCCGCGCTTCAATCGCCCCGCCTGCTGCGGTAGGGATATTCTGCAGAGGGAAGGGAGCGGCAAATGGTCGAATGGCGCACCAGCGAAGGGCTGACCGATTACCGCGCGGCCGAGGCCTTCATGGAGGCGCGCGCCGGGGCGATTGCGCGCGGCGAGGCCGAAGAGCTGATCTGGCTGCTCGAGCATCCGCCGCTCTATACCGCCGGCACCTCGGCCCGGCCCGAGGACCTGCTGGCGCCGGAGCGATTCCCGGTCTTTCCCAGCAAGCGCGGCGGCCAGTACACCTATCACGGCCCCGGCCAGCGAATCGTCTATGTGATGCTGGACGTGGGCGCGCGCGGGCGCGATGTGCGCGCCTTTGTCCGCCAGCTGGAACGATGGGTGATCGCCACGCTCGCCCATTTCGGCGTGAAGGGCGAGATCCGCGAGGGGCGCATCGGCGTCTGGGTGGTGCGCCCGGAAAAGCCCCCCGCCCCGGACGGCAGCCCGCGCGAAGACAAGATCGCCGCCATCGGCATCCGCCTGCGCCGCTGGATCAGCTTTCACGGCATCTCGATCAACGTGGAGCCGGATCTGGAGCATTTCTCCGGCATCGTGCCCTGCGGCATCGCCGGGCACGGGGTGACCTCGCTCGTGGATCTCGGCCTGCCGGTCGGCATGGAGGATGTGGACCTGGCGCTGCGCGAGACCTTTGGCGGCGTGTTCGGCGCGGCGGCGCGCTGAGCGGCCCTTGCGCTCCCGCCCGCATTCGTGAGACAGATCGCAGACGCATGAACACAACGGATGGGGAGACCAATGGCCCTTCGCAATGACATCGACCCCGGCGGACTGGAAGAATTCTCGGTGGTCTTCACCGACCGCTCGCTCAATCACATGTCGGCGGCATTCCAGCAGATCATGCGCGACATCTCCGCCACCCTGCGCGAGGTCTACGCCGCCGATGCGGTGGCGCTGGTGCCCGGCGGCGGCACCTGCGCGATGGAGGCGGTAGCGCGCCAGTTCGCCACCGGCGCCCGGGCGCTGGTGATCCGCAACGGCTTCTTCTCCTACCGCTGGAGCCAGATTTTCGAGGCCGGCGCCATCCCGGCAGAGGAAACCGTGCTCAAGGCCCGGCGCAGCGCCAATGCCCCCGATG
>JALWTH010000033.1 GCA_027082975.1 Paracoccaceae bacterium
GCAGGGAAAGGGGAAAGGACGGGGAGTAGGCAAGCCACCCGGTCAGGGCCGCGTATTATCCTCACACGGCCCTCACACCGCCTGGGAATGGCCGGATTCGTTCATGGAGTAGGCGTCGAAATGGCGGGCGATGATGCGCGCGAGCGGCCAGGCCTCGGGGCGGATGGTCAGGGTGGTACCGCGCAGATCTGTGGTGCCGGGCAGCGCCGCTTCCAACCCCTCGGCCATGGCGAGAAGCGGGGCGGGTCCAGTGGCGAACTCGGTGGCGAATTCGGCCGCCACTTCGGCGAAATCCACCTCGAAATCGCACAGCAGCTTCTCGATGATGCGCCCGCGCAGGCGGTCGTCGCCGGTGAATGCGTGGCCGCGCGCGATGGGCAGTTCGCCCGCCTGCACCCGGGCGGTATATTTCGAGGTGGCGGGTTCGTTTTGCGCGTATCCCTGCGGATAGCGCGAGATGGCCGAGGCGCCGAAGCCGATCAGCACTTCGGACCTGTCCTCGGTATAGCCCTGGAAATTGCGCCGCATGGTGCCGGCCTGCTGGGCCTTGGCGAGCCCGTCTTCGGGCCGGGCGAAGTGGTCGATGCCGATCTGCCGGTAGCCGGCCTTGAGGAACAACTCGCTCGCGCGCTCAAACAGGGCCAGGCGCGCTTCGGGCGCGGGCAGGGCCTCGGTCGGGATCAGCTTCTGGCGCCGGGCCATCCACGGCACATGGGCATAGCCGAACAGCGCCACGCGGTCGGGGCCGAGGCTGATCAGCTTTTCCACCGAATCGGTGATGCGGGCGAGATCCTGGCGCGGCAGGCCGTAGAGGATATCGGCATTGAGGCTCCTGATGCCGCGCGCGCGCAGCCCCTCCACCGCCGCCCTGGTGACCTCGAAGCTCTGCGGACGCCCGATCACCTCCTGGATCATCGGGTCGAAATCCTGCACCCCGATCGAGGCGCGATTGAGCCCGGCGGCGGCCAGCGCGTCGAGCCGGGCGCCGTCGATCTCGTTGGGGTCGATCTCCACCGAGAACTGCGCGCCCTCGGCCAGCGGCGCGAGGTCGAAGATCGCCCCGGTCAGATCGGCGATCATCGCCGGCTCCATCAGCGTCGGCGTGCCGCCGCCGAAATGCAGATGCTCGATGGTGATCCCCGGCGCGAGGTGGCGCCGGGCGAGGCTGAGCTCGGCCTTCAGCGTCTCGAGATAGGCCGCGACCGGGGCTGCGGTGGCCGTGCCCTGGGTGCGGCAGGCGCAGAACCAGCACAGGTTGCGGCAGAACGGCACATGCACATAGACCGACACCGACGCGCCGGCCGGGATCGCCCCGAGCCAGCCGGCGACCTCGCCCGCCCCCACCCCGGGGCCGAAATGCGGCGCCGTCGGATAGGAAGTGTAGCGCGGCACCCGGGCATCGAACAGCCCGAGTCGTTTGAGTTGTGCCTGATCCAACATTCCGCTAGGCTCTAGCGGGTAGAGCGCGCGCTGCCTTGATCAGGATCAAACGGACACATTCATGTGATGAACAGGCCGGTTTTCGACATGAAGGATTGCGGGACCTGCCCGATCCAGCACCGGGCGGTCTGCTCCTATTGCAATGCCGAAGAACTGGTGGAACTCGACCAGATCAAGTATTACCGCTCCTACGAGGCCGGCCAGCCGGTGCTCTGGGCCGGCGACCACATGGAATTCGTGGCCTCGGTGGTCGAAGGCATCGCCAGCCTGGCCCAGACCATGGAGGACGGGCGCACCCAGATGGTGGGCCTGCTGCTGCCCAGCGATTTCATCGGCCGGCCGGGGCGCGACCTCGCCCCCTACAACGTGGTGGCGGTGACCGACCTCACCCTGTGCTGCTTTCGCAAGAAGCCGTTCGAGGAACTGATGGCGCGCACCCCGCACCTGGCTTCGCGACTGCTGGAAATGACCCTCGACGAGCTCGATTCGGCGCGCGAATGGATGCTGCTGCTGGGCCGCAAGACCGCGCATGAAAAGATCTCCAGCCTGCTGGCGATCCTCGCCACCCGCGACGCGGCCCTGCGCAGGCAGAAGCCCTCGGACGGCGCCGCCTTCGACCTGCCCCTGACCCGCGAGGCCATGGCCGACTACCTGGGCCTGACGCTGGAAACCGTGAGCCGGCAGATCTCCAACCTGAAGAAAAGCGGCGTGATCGAACTCCAGGGCAAGCGCCGCGTGGTGGTGCCCGATTTCGCCCGCCTGCTGGGCGAAACCGGGCACCGCCACGCGGCGCTTGCCCTGGAG
>JALWTH010000034.1 GCA_027082975.1 Paracoccaceae bacterium
CTTTTCGTCCTTGGCGCGCCGGTGCGCTCCGGCCCGCTTGCGCCTCTTTCGTCCGGTCAGTTGCCCAGAATGGTGCCGATCCGCGCCACCGTGGCCTTGTCGGCCTCGATCCGCGCGGCGCTGTCGGCGGCGTTCATCCAGTAGATCAGCGCCCCGGTCTCGCTGCCGACCGCCTGGGCGCGCGCGCTCATCACCGTCTTTTCGGCCACGGCGGCGATCTTGTCGCGCACTTCCTGCGGGGTCTCCTTGCGCACGAACAGGCCATTCCACAGCGCGATATCCAGATCGGCGTCAAGCTCGCCCACGGTGGGCGTGTCGGGCACCAGCGAGATGCGCTGATCGGTCACCGCCACCAGCACCTTGATCTGGTCGAGGCAGGGCAGGACCAGCTGCAGGGTGGTGTTGATCACGTCGGCATCCCCGCTGGCCAGCGTGTTGCAGTCGAGCGCGTCAAAGGCGGCGTCCGAGCCCCATTCGAAGCCCATCTTCACCGCCAGCGCCTTGGTCACCTGGGTAGGGGTCAGCACGTCGCCGAAATGGCCGAGCGCCACGTCATGCGACTGCGCGTATTGTGCAAGCTCCTGCATGGTCGAATAGGGCGCGTCCCCGGAAGTGGCGATGACGAAGGGATAGGTGAGGAAGATCCCCACCGGGTCGAATTTCTCCGGCGTGAGTTCGTCAATGCCGATCTCGTGGCCGATCACCGCGACCGCCGGCACGAAAGAGCCGATCGTGTAGCCGTCGGCCGGGGCCGTGGCCACGGAAATGGCGCCGGGGAAGGGGCCGCCGCCGCCGCCGGGCTTGTTCACCACCGCCGCGGGGACGCCGTATTCGGCCTGGAAATCCTCGGCGATCATCCGCGTCAGCACGTCTTCGAGGTCGCCCGGCGGCCACGGCACGACGAAGCTCACGGGCTTTTCCGGGTACTCGGCCAGGACAGGCCCGGCAAAGGCCACGGCGGCGAGGGCCAGCGCCCCACCCAAAAGGCTGGTCTTTCTCATCTCGTTCTCCCTGTTCTGCGGTCTGGTCCAGCGGTGCCCGTTTCCCGGGCGGTTCATTATTTGAACCAAAGGTTCTGTTTCAGATTGACAGAGGCCGGGTGATTCCGTCAAGTAAAATGCGAATCCCCGGGCAGACTCGGGCAAATCCGGACAAACAGAGCGTCTTCATGGGAACCACGTCCAAAGCCTTGTCCCTGCTGGAGCTTTTCTCCCGCGCAACGCCGGAAATCGGCCTGAGCGAAATCGCCCGGCGCGCCGGGATCAACAAGGCCACCGCCCACCGCCTGCTTGGCGAACTGGCCGCGCATGGCTTTGTCGAGCAGGTCGGCCCCGCGCGCAGCTACCGGCTGGGCCCGGCCTTTCTGCGGCTCGCGGCCCTGCGCGAGGCCAGCGTGCCGATGCGCGATGCCGTGCGCGGGGTGCTGCGCTCCCTCTCCGACGTGACCGGCGAGACCGCGCACATGTCGGTGCTGCATGGCAGCGTGCTCGACACCATCGCCTACAGCTATGCCAGCGCCCACGGCACCCAGGTGCGCATGGAAGATGCCGAAAAGCTGCTCCTGCACGCCACCTCTTCGGGGCTTGCGGTGCTGGCCTGGAGCGCGCCGGACTTCGTGGAGCGGGTGCTGGCCGGCCCGCTGGTCAAGCGCACCCCGGACACGCTCACCGACCCCGGCGAGATCCGCGCCCGGCTGGCGCCGATCCGTGCCCGGGGCTTTGCGGTGTCGGTGGGCGGTTTCGAGGCCGATGTGCATTCGCACGCGGTGCCGATCTTCGATTCCGCCTCGGCGCCGATGGGCGCGCTCGCGGTGGCCGCGCCTTCGGCGCGGATGTGCCCCGACCTCGCCGCCCTGATCCAGGGCGAACTGCTCGAAAAGGGCGCCCGTCTGACCCGCCTGCTCGGGGGCTTCGCCCCGGCGAGCTTCCCCGCCCCTCAGGCCGCTTGAACGAAAGGCTCCGCCATGCCCGCCACGAAAGACTCCAATTTCCTCAAGGAAAACAATGCCCGCTCCCTCTGGCACCCGATGGCGCATCCGGCCGACATGCAGGCCGCCCCGCCCATCATCGTCACCCGCGCCCGGGGCGTGCGCATCACCGATATCGACGGCCACGAGACCGTGGACGCCGTGGGCGGGCTGTGGAATGTCAATCTCGGCTTCTCCGCCGATCCGGTCAAGGCGGCGATTGCCGCCCAGCTTGAGCGTATGCCCTATTATTCGATCTTTCGCGGCACCACCAATGACGCGGTGATCGAGCTGGCCGAAGAGCTGAGGGACTTCTTCGCGCCGGACGGGCTGAGCCGCGCGTTTTTCACCTCCGGGGGCTCGGACAGCGTGGAAACGGCCCTGCGCCTGGCGCGACAATATCACAAGATACGCGGCGAGGCCGGGCGGGTGAAATTCCTGAGCCTGAAAAAGGGCTATCACGGCACCCATATGGGCGCGGCCTCGGTGAACGGCAATGCCAATTTTCGCACCGCTTATGAGCCGCTCCTGCCCGGCTGCAGCCATATCCCCGCCCCCTGTCCCTACCGCAACCCCTTTGGCGAGAGCGACCCCGGGCGGCTGGCGCAGCTTTGCCTGGCGGCCTTGGAGGATGAAATCGCCTTTCAGGGCGCCGGCACCATCGCCGCCTTCATCATGGAGCCGATCCTGGGCGCGGGCGGGGTGATCGTGCCCCATGAGAGCTTCATGCCCGGGGTGCGCGAGATCTGCGACCGGCACGGGATCCTGCTGATCAGCGATGAAGTCATCACCGCCTTTGGCCGCACCGGAAGCTGGACCGGGGCGCGTCACTGGGGAGTCAGGCCCGACATGATGACCACCGCCAAGGCCATAACCAACGGCTATTTCCCCTTCGGCGCGGTGATGATCTCGGACGCCGTGGCGGAGGTGTTCGAGGGGGATACAAGCGGGATCGGCGCGATCGGCCACGGCTATACCTATTCCGGCCACCCGGTGGGGGCGGCGGCGGCGCTGGCCTGCCTGGCCGAGACCCGGCGCCTCGACGTGGCCGCCAATGCGGCGGCGCGCGGAGAGGAGCTCTTTGCCGGCTTGCAGGCGCTGGCCGAGCGCCATGCGGTGATCGGCGATGTGCGCGGCGGGCACGGGCTGATGTGCGCGCTGGAGCTGGTGGCGGATCGCGACAGCAAAGCGCCGATCGACAAGGCCACGATCGGGCGCGTGCACGAGGCGACCTACCGGGCCGGGGCGATGATCCGGGTATCGGGGCCGAATATCATCCTGTCGCCGCCGCTGGTGGTGACTTCTGACGATGTGCGGGTGATCCTGGAGGCGCTGGAGGCGGGATTCGGGGCGGTTTAGGCTGGAGAAGGGTTTTCGCCGGCTGGCGCCGGCGACCCGCCGGGGGGCGCTGCCCCCCGGAGCCCCCCGGGATATTTGTGGCAAGAGGAAAAGGCAGGGTTTTGGCAAGGGGGGGTGACTAGGCCCAGGACCCATCAATCCCGCGCTCACAGTCCGGCAGATTTGCTTCCTGAACAGGCGCAAGACCGCAGGAATAGTGGTCGTTCGCCGGGAAAACCGTCCACTGGAAGGTTTTCTTTTCCGGCTCACTTCAAGGACTTGCAACGCATTCAGGGAGCAAATCCGCCTGAGCCCTTCGGGCGGTGCAGGCGCTTCATCTCAGGGGGTTTTTGCCCTTGGAAAGGGGACCACCCTGTCCGGCGGGCAAAAAACCCCTGATAGCACGCGCCTCAAGCCGCTGTGAGCGCGGGATTGATGGGTCCTGAGCCTAGGGTACGCAGGCAACGGGTTTGCCGACCTCCCGTTCAGGGTTCGGGAACGATCAGGGTGAGGCCGTCGAGCCCGGGATGCATTTCGATCTGGCAGGACAGGCGCGAGGTCGCCTGGCGCGGGGCTTCGGTCGTGTCGAGAATGGCGTCTTCGAATTCGCCGGGCGGGCCGGCCTTTTCGGCCCATTCGGGGGGCAGGACCACGTGGCAGGTGGCGCAGCTCATGGAGCCGCCGCATTCGCCGAGGATATGCGGCACGCCGGCGGCGAGGGCGGCGTCCTTGAGGGTTTCGCCCGCGGTTGCATCGGCGCTGATTTCGCGGCCGTCGGCCAGTCTCCAGGTCACTTTCATGGCTGTCCTCACAGGTAGTAGACGTAGAAATCGCGCAGGGCGTCGCCTTCGAGGTCGCGGGTCTTGCGCACCTCCTTGCGCTTCATGAAGATATGGTTGTCCACCAGCATCTGCCCCACCGCTCCGGTCAGAGCGCTGTCGGCCTCGAGATCGTCCATGGCGTGCCTCAGGTCGACCGCGACGCCCTGTTTGGCGTCGGTCTTTTCAAACCCGTCGCCGGTCTCCATCGGCGGCAGGTCATAGTCCTGCTCGACCCCGAGGCGGGCGGCGTGCAGCACGGCGGCGACGGCGGTGTAGGGGTTGGCGCTGGCGTCGGCCATGCGGTGTTCGAGCCGGGCCTTGGCGCCGCCTTCGCCGGAAACGCGTGTGGTGACGCAGCGGTGGTCGCCGCCCCAGTTCTGCCAGTAGCCCGACAGGATGCCCGGCTGCATCCGCTGGTAGCTGTTGGCGGTCGGCGCCAGCAGCCCGGCCAGGGCGCGGTGGTGGTGCACGAGCCCGGCGACGCAGCCGCGGGCGAGGGCATTCATGTGCGCGGGGCCGCCAACGGGGCCGTTATCCAGCGCGTTGTTGCCGCTTTCGTCGCGGAAGGAGAAATTGACATGCATGCCCGAGCCGCCGGCCTCGGCGATCGGCTTGGGCATGAAGGTCAGCACCACGCCGTATTCCAGCGCGATTTCGCGCGCCATCTGGCGAAACAGCACGATGTCATCCACCGCCTTCACCGCCTCGTCAAAGGTCAGGGTGAACTCGAATTGCGGCGTGTCGTATTCGGCGGTCATCATGTCGAGGCGGAAGCCGAGCGCCTCGGCGCGCTCCCAGATCGCATCGGTGAAGCGCAGCGGGTCGCTAAAGGGGCCGGTGCCGTAGACCACGCCGCCGGGGGCGTCATAGGGCACGAGGCGGCCGGCCTCGTTGCCGACCAGGGCGTAGCATTCGAGCTCGATGCCGATCATCGGCGTGAGCCCGTGGCCCTCCTGCCAGGCCCTGACCGCGCGCTTCAGCGCGCCGCGCGGGCACAGCGGCAGGGGGGCGCCCTCGCGGTCGTAGAGGTCGCCCAGCACGATCTTTGTACCCGCCTCCCACGAATCGCGTATTTCGTCACTGATCCAGCGCAATTCCATGTCTGGGAGGCCCTGCATCATCATCGCGCCGGGGGCGTCGAGCAGGTCCTTGTCGTAGTGCACGCCAAAGGTCGAGCGGCAGAAGCGGGTCGCCCCGTCGCCGATCTTGCTGGCGGGCAGGTACTTGCCGCGCAGGATGCTCAGGTGGTCGCAAAACAGCGCGCGCAGGCGGTCGCTCATGGGGGCTCTCCTACAGGGTTTCGACACGGACCGGCAGGCGTTTGATGCCGCCGACGAAATTGGAGCGGAGGAATTCGTGCGGCCCGGCCGGGGTGACGGAGCGGACCCGGCGGGCCAGTTCCTCGAACAGCACCTTCACTTCGAGCCGCGCCAGATGCATGCCGAGGCACAGATGCGGCCCGCCCTTGCCGAAGCTGAGATGGGGATTGGGCGCGCGCGCCAGGTCCACCCGGAACGGGTCGTCAAAGACGCGCTCGTCGCGGTTGCCCGACACCCACCAGAAAAGCACCTTGTCGCCTGCGCGGATGGTCTTGCCGTGCAGTTCGTAATCGCGCGTGGCGGTACGGCGGAAGTAGAGCGCGGGCGTGGCCCAGCGGATGATCTCGTCTGGCGCGGTCTCCCAGATGTCGCCGCCCGCGCGCATCTGGCCGAGCAGTTCCGGCTGGTGCGCCAGCGCCTGGATGCCGGCGGCGATGGAATAGCGGGTGGTGTCGTTGCCGGCGGCGACCAGCAGGCAGAAGAAGTTGCGAAACTCCAGCTCGCTGATCACGTTGCCGTCGCGGTCGGGCTGAAGGATCATGTGCAGCACGCCGTCGGTGTCGCCCTTGCGGTTTTTCTCGGCCATCAGGGCCTGCGCATATTCCCACAGCTCGGCGCCGGCGGGGGAGTTGAACGGCATCAGGCGGAATTCGTCCGTGTCCATCCGGTCCAGCACATGGTCGGTGAAGTCGGGGTCGGTATTGGCGATCAGCGCATCGCCCTTTTCCACCAGCCAGGGCAGGTCCGCATCCGGCACGCCGATGATCCGGCCCAGCAGGCGCATGGGCAGCTGGCGGGCGATCTCCCTGGTGGCGTCGAATTCGTCCTGCGCAAGGGCGCGGTCGAGGATCTCCTGCGTGAGGTCTCGGATCTGCCCTTCAAATCCGGCGATGACCGGCTTGGAAAAGGCCTTGGCCACCTTGATCCGGGTCTTCATGTGCTCGGGCGGGTCGGTCTCCTGAAAGGTGCGCCGGGCCAGGTATTCTTCGCGCGTCTGGTCCTCCATGCGGATACCCTGGGCCGAGGAGAAGGCATCGAATTGCCTGTTCAGTTCGAGGATGTCGGCGTGGCGCGTGATCGACCAGAAGCCCCTGCCGCCGCTCCACTCGCTCCAGTGCACCGGGTCTTCGCGGCGCAGGCGGGCAAAGGTATTGTGCGGCGGCCCCTTGGCAAAGGTATCGTGGCTTGCAAGGTCGGCGTGGCCGTCATCCATTGGCTGCCAGACAGTCATGATTCTCCCCCCATTTCCCCCTTCTCTGCCCTTCGTCTCTGCCCTTCGCTTCCCAGGCTCCGGCCGGGGCATTTTGCGGTTTCGCGCGCCTGGGGAGAGTTTATATAACATGTTAAGCAAGTAAAGGACCGAATCCATGCGTATCGCCCTGCTGATGGCCAATACCGACGAAAGCGCCTTTGCCCGGCGCCACCCGCGGGATGGCGAGAAATGGCGCCGCCTGCTGGCGCCGGTGCTGCCGGGGCTGGATATGGCGGTGTTTCCCGTCAAGGACGGGGTGTTTCCCGACGGAGCGCCGGGCGCGTTTGACGGCTATATCGTCAGCGGCTCGCCCGCATCGGTGCATGACGGGCTGGACTGGCAGGCGGAGCTTGGCGCCCTGATCCGCCGGATCGTGGCCGCGCGCATCCGGCTGTTTGGCGCCTGTTACGGGCACCAGGCGATTGCGCTTGCCCTGGGCGGCAGGGTGGAAAAGAACCCGCGGGGCTGGGCCTTTGGCGTGGTGGAGAGCGAGGTGCACGACCCGGCGCCGTGGATGGAGGCCGGGCCGATCCGGCTCAATGCAGCGCATGAAGAACAAGTCACAAACCCGCCTGAAAATGCCCGGATAACCGCCCGACGCCCGGACTGTGCCATTGGCGGGCTGGCGATTGGCGGGCATGTGTTCACCACCCAGTATCACCCGGAGATCGACCCGGATTTCATGGCCGCTCTGATTGACGAACTGGCGGCAGAGAAGCCGGTGGATGTCATCGCCGCAGCGCGCGACAGCTTGACTGTTATGCCTGAAAATGACCGTTTTGCCAGGTGGATCGGCAGGTTTTTCGCCGGCTGACGCCGACGACCGGGCCAAGAGCGGGCCAGGAGCGAGGATGACTGAATGGCCGGTGACGTTGCGTAAGGGCGCTTGACGCGGGGGCGGGCACGGCGCACCCTCACGACAAACCGTATAGCGAGGCCCGCCATGACCGATCTGCCCGAGACCACCCGCGCCCTGATCGCCCGTCAGACCGAGGGGCGCAAATATGCGACGGCCTTCGAGGATATCCCGCTGGCCGACCTGCCCGAAGGCGAGCTGCTGGTGCGCGTCAGCCATTCGGCGCTCAATTACAAGGATGCCCTGGCGATCACCGGCAAGGCGCCGATCATCCGCGCCTTTCCGATGGTGCTGGGGATCGACCTCGCCGGCGAGGTGGTGGAGAGCGCCAGCGCCGATTTCGCCCCCGGCGACAAGGTGCTGGTCAACGGTTTCGGCCTGTCGGAAACGCTCTGGGGCGGCTACAGCCAGTACCAGCGCCTGCCCGCGCGGGTGGTGCAGAAGCTGCCCGAGAGCTTCAGCCCCGAACAGGCCATGCAGATCGGCACCGCCGGCTATACGGCGATGCTCTGCGTGATGGCGCTCACCGAACACGGGCTCGCGCCGGGCAAGGATGCGGTGCTGGTCACCGGCGCCACCGGCGGGGTCGGCTCGGTGGCGGTGTCGCTGCTGGCGCGGGCGGGCTTTGCGGTGAGCGCGGTGACCGGGCGGGCGGAGCAGGAGGGCTTTCTCAAGAGCCTCGGCGCGGCCGAAGTGCTCAGCCGCGAGGATATCGACACCGGCGGGCGACCGCTGGCGCGCGAACGCTGGGGGGCCGCGGTGGATGTGGCCGGCGGCAAGCTGCTGGCCGATGTGATCGCGCAGACGAAGTACGATGGCATCGTGGCGGCCTGCGGCATGGCCGGGGGCGGCGACCTGCCGGCTTCGGTCTATCCGTTCATCCTGCGCGGGGTGACCCTGCGCGGGGTGGACAGCGTGATGGTGCCAATGGCGCGGCGTGTGCGCGCCTGGGAGCGGCTGGAGGCGGAGCTTGACCGCGACCTGCTGGCGGAGCTGTCCGAAACCCGGCCCATGGCGGACCTGCCCACGCTCGGCCCGGACCTGCTGGAGGGGCGGCTCAAGGGGCGTATCGCGATCGAGATCTGAACCCGTCACTGCTTCGCCAGGTACATTATCGCATATCTGCATAGGCAGATTACCAGTTTTCCGGTTTTCCGGTTTTCCAGCTTTTTGGATTTCCGGTTTTCCGGTTTTCCGGTTTTCTGAAAATCCCGTTTCCAGTCATCTGAAGCAACACCATGTATTCAACAAACTTGCCTTTTGTGGAATACAAACTATGCTCAACGAAAACAATACCGTTGAGCATGGCCATGACCGCGT
>JALWTH010000035.1 GCA_027082975.1 Paracoccaceae bacterium
CCACGGTCTCGGCCTCTTCGTCGCGGATCGCCCGGCTCAGCACCACCTCGCGCGCGGCAATCGCCTGCTGGAAGTCATGCGCGGCGAGGCCGATGCGCCGCTCGGGCAGGAGCAGCCCGGCTTCGAGGCGCATCCGGCGGCTCAGCCAGGGATCGGGGGCGGGGATCTCGGGCCAGGTGCCGTCATTGAGCCCGCCAAGGATCACCAGATCGGCCCCCTGCACCCGGGCTTCCATCGTGCCCCAGATCATCACCCCGGGATGCGGGCTTTCGGGGTCGTGGACTTCGCCGCGCGCGAGCACGGCGCGAAACAGATCGCGGTAATCGGCGGCGCTCAGCACGCCCCCGGCGCCGGCCTCGCGGGCAAGCTCTTCGCACAGCTCGCGCGCCTTGCGTCCGGCGGGCTTGTCCCAGAGGCCGCCGCTGGCCCCCGCCGCGCCCTCTGGCCCCGCGGCCAGGGCCTCGGCGAGGCGCAGGTGGCGGGTGACATGGCGCTCCAGCGGGTCGCGCTCCACTGCCTCGAGCCCGTCGAGCAGGCGGGCCAGCCAGTCCGCCCATTCAAGCCGCGCCGCATCTCCGGCGTGCCGCTCGCGCGCCCAGCCGGTCAGGTCCGCGCCGGTCGGAAAGGGCAGGCCCCGGCGCAGGCATTCGAGCTCCAGGTCGCGGCTGAAGCGCAGGTGGTCGCCCCGCGCGCTTCCGGAAGCCGTCAGCGGGTGCTTGAGCAGGGTCAGGAGCGCTGTGGCGGTCAGCTTCCGGCCGAAAAGCTCGGCCACATGGCGCAGGAAGCGCCCCGGCGCGGACAGCGCCAGCGGCTGGCCGGCGCTGTCGTCGGGCTCGATCTCCCAGCGCCCCAGCGCGGCGGTCACCTGCCGGGCCAGCACCCGATCCGGGGTGATCAGCGCCGCCCTCTGCCCCGCCTCCGCCGCCGCGCGCAGGCGGAGGGCGATGGCCACCGCTTCGGCGCGCGGCGAGGGGGCTTCGATCAGGGTCAGGCCGGATGTGGCGTCTGCCAGCGTTTCGCGCGCGATCCGCGCCCCCTCGCCGAGCCACTGGTCGGTCACCGGCGCCGGGCGCAGCGCCAGCGAGACCAGCCGGTTGCGCGCCGGGCTGTGCGGGGCGTGGCCCGGCGCCCAATGCGGCAGGTCCGTGGGCGCAAGCCCCAGCGCGTCGAGCAGCCGGGCGAAGCGAAATTGCGGGTGGTCCTCGCCTTCGGCCGGGTCGGTGAGGCGCTCCCAGACATGCGCCGGCAGGTCGGTGTCGAAGCCCGGCAGCACCAGCGCCCCCTGCGGCAGGCGCGCCACCGCCTGCATGAGCAGCGCCGTGGTGCCGCGCGAGCCGGTGGAGCCGGCGACGATCACCGGATGGTCGGGCGGCGCTTCCTGCCAGCGCCGGGCGAGGTACTCGACCACCAGGCGCTGGCGCGCCTCGGCATCGGGTGCCTCGTGGCGGGTCTCGCCGAAATAGCGCTCGACGATTGCGAGAAATTGCAGACTGCGCGCCCAATGGGCCGAATGGCCGGCCACGTCGAGCTTCTGAAGGCGGGCGGGCTCCACGCCTTCGCTCTGCATCTCGTCCATCAGCCCGGCGAGGCTGTCGGCGAGGTCGAACAGCGCCGCGCGCGGGGCGAGGTCGGGGGCGCGCTCGAGCAGGGCGGAAATCAGCCGGGTCAGCTCCAGCCGCCGGCGCAGGGGCGAAACCGGCACGCCCAGCCCGGCAACGGCGCTCTCGCGCCCCAGGTCGGCGATGGTGCGGATGCGTGGCAGCAGGCGGGCCGGCCCCTCGCCCAGCAGCGCCAGGAGGCGCCGCCGCATCCGCTTCGTCGGCACGAACAACTCCAGCCGTGCCCAGGCTTCGGGGCCCTGACCCCCGAGCCGGGCAGCCAGACCGTCCAGCAGGGCGCGGGGCAGGTCCACCCCCGGCGGCGTGACAAACACGCGCGGCGCTGCCTGCGGCTCAAACATCCGCCCGCCCCAGCAGCTTTTCGCCCCGGGCCAGGCCCTCGGGCGTGCCCACGTCGCACCATTCGCCCGGATAGGCGGTGCCGAAGAGGCGCCCGCGCGCCGCCATCAGGTCCCAGAGCCGGTTCAGCGAAAACACCCTTTCCTCGATCTCGTGCAAAAGCTCGGTCTTCACGATCTGCGCACCGGAATAGACCATCCCCGCCCCCCGCGCCAGCCGCCCGGCGCCGTCG
>JALWTH010000036.1 GCA_027082975.1 Paracoccaceae bacterium
GCCGACCACGGCGAGGCGCCCGCCCCCATGGCCGCGCGCGCGGGCGCCTCGCCGTGGTCGGCATCGGCCCCGGCGCGGCCCACTGGCGCACGCCCGAAGCCAGCCGCCTGATCACCGAGGCCGAGGAGCTTGTGGGCTATGGCCTTTACCTCGATCTGCTGGGCCCGATTGCCGCCAGCAAGAAGCGCCGCGATTTCCCGCTCGGCGGCGAAGAGGCGCGCTGCCGCTACGCGCTCGAGCGCGCGGGCGAAGGGGCGCGGGTGGCGCTCATTTCTTCGGGCGATGCGGGCATCTATGCCATGGGCGCGCTGGTCTTTGAACTGCTCGACCGCGCCGAGAGCGCCGGCGGGGTCTCGGACGCCGCGCGCCGGGCCGAGGTGATCATGGCGCCCGGCATCAGCGCCCTTCAGGCCGCCGCCGCGCGCGCCGGCGCGCCGCTGGGCCACGATTTCTGCGCCATTTCGCTGTCGGACCTGCTGACCCCGCGCGAAGACATCCTGCGCCGCATCCGCGCCGCCGCCGAGGGCGATTTCGTGATCGCGCTCTACAATCCGGTGTCGAAAAAGCGCCGCACCCTGCTGGCCGAGGCCCGCGACATCCTGCTCGCCCAGCGCCCCGCTGACACGCCCGCGCTGCTCGCGAGCAATCTCGGGCGCGCCGGCGAAAGCCTGCGCTACCGCCGCCTTGACGCGCTTGATGCGGGCGAGGTGGACATGCTGACGCTGGTGCTGATCGGCTCTTCCAACACGCGCCTTCTGGAGCTTGGCGAGGGCGCGCGCCTCTATACCCCGCGCGGCTATGCGCGGCGCATCGACGGAGATCTTGCATGACGGTCCATTTCATCGGCGCCGGCCCCGGCGACCCGGAGCTTCTCACGCTGAAGGCCCGGCGCCTGATCGCCGCATGCCCGGTCTGCCTCTATGCGGGCTCGCTGGTGCCGCCCGAAGTGGTGGCCGGCGCGCCCGAAGGCGCGCGGGTGCTCGATACCGCGGCGATGACGCTCGAGGAAACCCACGGCGAGATCGTCGCCGCGCACAGGCGCGGGCAGGACGTGGCCCGGGTCCACTCGGGCGACCCCAGCCTTTACGGCGCCATTGCCGAGCAGATCCGCAGGCTCAGGGCCGAGAACATCCCCTACGAGATCGTCCCCGGCGTGCCCGCCTATGCGGCGGCGGCCGCCGCGCTGGGCCAGGAACTGACCATCCCGGAAGTGGCGCAATCCCTGGTGCTCACCCGCGTCTCCATGCAATCGACCGCCATGCCCGAGGGCGAGAGCCTCGAAAACTTCGCCCGCACCGGCGCGACCCTGGCAATCCACCTCGGCATCCGCAACCTGCGCGAGATCGTGCGGGTGCTCACGCCCCATTACGGCGCCGATTGCCCGGTGGTGGTGGCCTATCGCGTGGGCTGGCCGGATGAGTCGCTGATCCGCGCCACGCTCGCCGATATCCGCGAAAAGGTGCGCGCCGAAAAGATCACCCGCACCGCGCTGATCCTCGTCGGCCCGGCGCTGGATGCGGCGCGCGATTTTGCCGATTCGGCCCTCTATGACCCGGCGCGCCCCCATGTGCTGCGCCCCGTGGCTGGGGTGAAGCTGGTCGAAGACCACAACATCTAGGCGAAATCCGGGTGAAACGCCGCGTGGCCAAAAGGTTAACTTGACCTTTACCGAAGCTGTGCCAAGCTGACGCCAACGGGAGATGGAGCATGTCGGAATTCCTGCCCAAAGAGGTCCGCGAAGGGCTCAGGCGCGCGCGCAAGGCCGCCCTGCGCAAGAAGAGCCGCCTGCGTATCCGCGTGGGCGATGAGACCTTTGCCGTGCTCAAGCTGTGGGAGGACGGCTTCGCGCTTGACCGCGAGGATGCCCCGCATCTGCGCGGGCTGGTGGACCTCTATGACGGCTCCCGCCACCTGTATCAGTGCCTGATCGTCGCCAGCGAAGAAGACGGCGAGCGGATGAAATACGAATTCAAGCGCTCGACCGAAGTGCGCGCTCAGGCACCGCTCGACTTCGCGCGCGAGGAAAACGCACCCGTGGCCCTGATCACCGGATAGCGCCCCACCCCCACCGCACGCCCGCTTTCGGCCCCGTTAACCTTTTGCCGCCATAACCGTCCCCGGTCGACCACCGGGGCAAAACCCCACCAGACAACGGGCCGGGCCGAAAACCCGGCGAGCATCGAG